>JAUWQK010000098.1 GCA_030611115.1 Deltaproteobacteria bacterium | reverse complement strand
CGTGAATAACCTTACAAACCTGCCAGCGTCCCCTGCTATGCTTGGAATAGGACGAACAAATGTCCTTCGTTCGATAAAAAGGGGCACGTGAAATCTGAATAAAGCAACAAAAGCACCAGCGTCCCCCCATGCTCTCCTTATCTCTATACGATACACGAAACGCATAAAATCATGGGCGTCCCCCTGGATGTACCCTAGCAACATCCCGCAGGCCCGGTCCCGCCGGCCGTCCACAAATGAAAGGATACGATAAAATGGCAACAAGAAGAACATCACTTTCCTATAGTGACTATGTAAGAGGAATTAAGTTTTTTAACATAGATGAACAATTGACTCTTTTGGAAATCATATCAACCAGGCTCAAAAAATCCATCGGCAAAAGAAGAAAAAAAAATAGTATTATGGAGCTTGAGGGACTGGGCGCTAATATATGGAAAGGCATTGATGCTCAGGATTATGTTCATAAGGAGAGAGAGTCATGGGATTAGTCGATGAATTACGAGGATCAAGGATTTGTATCGACACCGCTCCATTTATCTATTTCATTGAAAAGGATCCTAAGTATCTTGGCATAGTAAGACCGATCTTTGCTGAAATCGATGTTGGAAAAATTGATGCCATAACATCAACCATCACATTATTGGAGGTATTAGTCCTTCCATTCAAGACGAAAAATGAATCTCTGGCTGAAAAATACCGTGAGATATTACTGTACGCTGAAGGATTAACAACTTTTGAAATTTTTCATGAAGTTTCAGAATTGTCATCAAAACTTAGGGCAAAATATTCAATCAGGACTCCTGATGCAATTCAGATAGCTGTTGGAATAATATATGGCGCTGATACGTTTTTAACCAATGATTCCGGCCTGAAGAAAGTGAAAGATATCAAGATTGTAATACTTGAGGATTTTTTGGAAAAGTAAATAAACATGCCTCGCCAAGCCAGACTTGATGCCCCAGGTGTCCTGCAACATGTAATGGCCCGGGGGATCGAACGTAGAAAAATCTTTAAAGACGACAAGGATCGTAAATCGTTCCTCGGTCGTCTTGCCACTATCCTTGAGGAAACCCAAACCCAATGCTACGCTTGGGCATTGATCCCGAACCATTTCCACCTCCTTTTACGTACCGGCCCTACCCCGCTCAGCAAGGTCATGCGGAGGCTTATGACCGGATATGCCGTCACGTTTAACAAACGACACAAACGCAGCGGCCATCTCTTTCAGAATCGTTATAAGTCTGTTGTATGCGAAGAAGACCCTTACTTGTTGGAACTGATTCGATACATTCATCTGAATCCACTGAGAGCAAAAATGGTCGAAGATCTAAAGGCCCTCGATAAATATCCGTGGACAGGTCATAGCGTTTTATTGGGAAATAACAAGAACCCTCTTGTTCCGGAAATCCCTCCAGCCATTGGAGAAGACAAGTTCCTTGCGGAAAAGACAGTTGAAGATGTACTCAAACATTTTGGCGAAACCTTTAAGATAACCCGCAGAAGATACCGAAAATTTGTGGAAAAAGGAATAAAACACGGCCGCCGAACAGACTTGCAAGGCGGCGGATTAGTCAGAAGTGCGGGTGGAGATAAAAAAGGTCTTTTAGGCAGGAAAAAAGGAGAACGTGAAAAGGGAGATGAGAGGATTTTGGGAAGCGGAGATTTTGTTTCGGGTATAATGAAAAAAGCCAACGAGTTGATGGACGATAAAGCAGAATTTAGTATTTCATTGCAGGATTTAGTTTCTAAGGTCTGCTCAAGATTTGAGATCACCTTCGATGAGTTGGCATCCAGGAGACGGAAGCGAAATTTCAGCCAGGCGAGGGCTGTGTTATGTTATTTGGCAGTAGATAAACTTGGGTATAGCGGAGAGAATATGGCAAGGACTTTAAGGATAAGCGGGCGTAGTGTAAGCGATTGCAGAGATAGAGGTGAAAAAATACTTGACAATCCGGAAATTATAAGTGAATATTTGACGTAAGCTCAGAATGTAACAACGTCCCCCATTACCACAGGAAGGACAACACCCCCATTAAATAACAATTTTGCGACGCAAATGACTAATAACAACGGAGCAAATGACCATGCTAAATAAATCCCAGTATGAAAAGCGTATCTTAGGTGAAATAAGATTATTGCCGGAAGAAGCCCTTCCTAAAATAGTTCGACTACTTTCATTGATAAGAGAGGAATTTGTAGCCACGGAATCAAGATTTCCATTAGGCGAAGAAGACATAAGCCATGAGAAAACAAGAAAGTTGCTTTCTACTTCTAAAGGCAATTGGGGAGCGGATGTTATCGCGGACAGGGAAGACAGAATATGAAAGCCATTTATTTCTGTGACACTTCAGCGATTATAAAATTGTACCATGCCGAGCTTGGCACAGATTGCATGGAATCAATTTTTGGTGATAATCAATGCGCAATTATGATCTCTGAGTTGACGCTTGTGGAATTTGATTCTTCTGTAGCGAAGAAAGTTAGGACTGGCAATATAACAGATTCCGCAAAAAATGAGGCAATCAAAAATTTTAAAAAGGATTGCCAAGACAGATTCCTCGTTAATCCTTTAGATTCGGGGATAATAAGAAGCGCCAGAAAGCTTATCAATAAGTATGGGAATAAGCTCTCCATTAGAACACTCGACGCGTTACAATTGGGATCATGTCTCGATGAAGAACAGGAAGGTCTGCATTTTGTGTGTGCCGACTCGCGTTTAAACAAGATTTGCAAATTAGAAGGCGTATCCACAATTAACCCGGAAACAATTGACGACAAAGCAAATGACGCGAAGCAAATTGACTAAAAAAATGAGAAACTAATAAACTAGCAACGTCCCCCACGTCACGTCTTCATCTGCCTTTTATCGCCAGTTTATTATAAAAAATATAGGGCCTTTCGATCTTGAAGCTGTTACAAAGGTTCTTGAGAATAATCTTAGTATAAAGTTAAATGCAGAGGCGATAAACAGGTTTCATGAACTTACTGGAGGAATCCCCTTTTATCTTCAGTTTCTTGGAAGGGAACTTGGAAGATTTGGCGGTGAATCTGTTGACCTGCCAGAGATAGAGAATAGTTTCGACCAATTTCTTCTTCAAGAAGGTGACATTCTTTTCGCAGAACAGATAAAATCATTCAGCGATAAAGAGAAGATGATTGTTTCGAGGATGGCCTGCTATGGTCTCAAAACACCTGCAGAAATTCAAAAATTAAGTGGCGAGCCATCCAATGTCATAAGCAGATATATGGAATATTTCCTTTCAAAAGGCGTTCTGCAAAGGGAGAAAAAGGGCATTTATCAATTTACGGATCCAGTATTCAAAGTATGGCTGAAAAGAAGATTCGTACCGACAGACTTGTAGGCTATAAATTTGTAGGAAGGAAATGACTTCTGTCTTCTGAAAGCTGTCTTCTGTCCTCTGCCTACTGTCCTCTGGAGCAAATATGATTCCAGTCTGCCAACCATTCCTTAACGGAAACGAATTAAAGTACGTGAATGATGCTGTCCGCACGGGATGGATCAGTTCGTCCGGCAAGTACGTCAAGGCGTTCGAAGAAGCCTTCGCCGAATATTGCGGTGTGAAATCAAGCGGTTATTAATTGAGGGTGACTTATCTTAAATTTACCAATCTTAGATTCGGCTTCCTTAGCGTCCTTCGCGCCCTCGCGGTTCAAAAATAGTGGAATAGTGGTAACGTCCTCTACGTCGTTCAGCGCAAATATAGGAAATCTAAGCCAGAATGTGTATAACTTCAGCCAAAGGCTGATTGCTTTCTGCCAGCTTCAGTAGCTTGTCCCGCAGATCGGGGGAAGCTGACAGAGCAACAAAAATATCCTGATTATCCAGTAAATCCTGCCTGCCCCGTAGGTTCGGAAAATCGTACTGGGGTCTAAAAAAAAACAAAAAATGTACATCCCCAAGGATTCCTAAATATCAGTTAGATAGCGAGTTATTTACTTAGTTATGGATGTCCCGCAGGCCTGTAAATCCTGTCTAAAAAACAGAAACTTATAAACTAATGAGCGTCCCCGACTTCTTACTTTAATCTTTCAGCTTAAATCTTTAATCTTTAATTCTTTCAGCTTCATGCTTTGAGCTTATACGGGAGGCAATATGCAGCAGATAATTACCAAAATGAAATCTGACGGAGTTTTGGATATTAGTCCTGTTTTACTGAAAAAATTAATAGGTAAACAACTAAAAATTATTTATCATATTGAAAGGGAAGATAAAACTAAAGATGCAAAAGATTTTATTGAGCTATTGAGAAAAGGACCAAAAATAAAATTAAAAGAGGATAATTTAACGAGAGAATTTCTGCATAAAAGAGATGACAATGGATATTTGTATAGATAGCAACATCCTTATATACGCTTTTAATGCTCAGTCACAGTTTAATGCCAGGGCAGAAGCAATCCTTGAAGAGCTGGTTCGGGCAGATGGCTTTGCTATTACCGATATAAGTTTGATTGAATTTTATCAGATCATTACTAATGGTAAAGTGGTTAGCGACCCAATTTCACCTGATAAGTCATACAGAATCATTAAGGATATTTTACTTAATAAAAAAATAGAGGTCTTAGAAACAAATATAGATATTTTGGAGGTTACTTTCAAAAGCGCCGCAAATCATAGCGTCCGAAAATATGAAATCTATGATCATTTAATTGCAAATCTCTGTAAGCACAACAATATCAAACAATTTATTACAGCAAACGACAAGGATTTTAAAAAATACGATTTTTTTGATGTAATTAACCCTTTTTCAGGCCAAGAAAACAAAGGAGCGGAAAAGAAAGAATATAGCAAAGTTATTCCTCTTTCAGTTCCATCTATTCAAGGCAACGAATGGAAGTACATCAAAGAATGCCTCGATACCGAATGGGTGTCATCAGCAGGCAAATATGTTGAACTTTTTGAAGATAAGATTTGCGAATTTACCGGTGCGCAACATGCTGTAGCCTGCGTCAATGGCACTGCAGCTCTTCAGGTTGCTCTTCAGATTGCAGGTGTTAGGCCCAGAGATGAGGTTATTGTTCCAACTCTTACTTTCATCGCCCCCAATCAATGCTGTCAGATATTTGAATGCCGAGCCGCTTTTTATGGATGCTGACGATTATTACAACATAGATGTTGATAACCTCATTAAATTTCTAAAAGAAGAGACAAAGCTTGTTAATAGCAAATCGATGCAGGATGATAGAATTAACGAAGCGCCGATAACGATCAACAAAAAAACAGGATCTCGAATCGCCGCGGTTATTCCTGTCCATATTTTTGGAAATGCGGTTGATTTGGAAAAATTGATGCCGATTTGCAAAGAGCGAAATATTAAAATAATAGAAGATGCAACAGAAAGCTTGGGAACTTTCTATACACAGGGTGAATTAAAAGAAAAACATACCGGAACTATCGGCGATATAGGATGCTATTCATTTAATGGCAATAAAATCGTTACAACCGGCGGCGGCGGAATGATTGTTGCCGATAATGAAGAATATGCCAAAAAAGCGCGCTATCTTACAACACAGGCGAAGGATGATGATATTCGATATATCCATAATGAGATTGGTTATAATTTTCGTTTAACCAATATTCAGGCAGCTATGGGGGTTGCGCAGATGGAGCAACTGCCGGAATACCTAAAAACCAAAAAACGGAACTATCAATTATATAAAAATGAAGTTGATAAAATTTCCGGATTGCGCCTCGCGGCAATACCCGGCTATGCAGATAACAATTGCTGGATGTATAAGTATTTATGGAAAAGACAGAGAACAGTTAATGGATTATTTAACTGAAAATAAAATTCAAACACGGCCGGTATGGTACCTTAACCATATGCAAAAGCCTTACAAAAAGTGCCAAGCTTATCAAATTGAAAAAG
>JAUWQK010000097.1 GCA_030611115.1 Deltaproteobacteria bacterium | reverse complement strand
CTCTGCCGTTCAAAATTCTCGCCGGAACGGTCAAACCTTTTAGGGTCGCTCGGGCGGAGCCCGAGGTTTAATTAAAAATAATTAGAAATTTGGCCTTCATACTTTTGTACTGTTCTTCCCAATTTCAAGTTTCAAGCCGTGAACGGCTACTCTTTCAATAGACTTTCAATTTGTGTGTTCGTATATAATCCTGTTTGCCATAAAAAACAAAGCAAAAAATCGCCACATTAGGTTTTAATAACCCTTGACGGCTTTCTAACCCCATAAATATCATTGAAGAAAATCGTCGATGCTGTAAGAATTTTAAGATGAATGTATTTAAGACTTTTATTAAACTTGACATTTTTGAAATGAAGGATAAATATCTCTAATTTATTCAACAGGTAATTTTTGTTAATCAATTAATATGGGTGCAGTTACTCTCATCTCTCGAAAAATGATAAATATTTCAGACAGGATTACAGGATTGACTTAATTTTATGAAAAAGAGTGTAACTGGTCAGGTGTTTAGGTAAAAGGCTGAAGGGAAGGTTTGCCATTTTTAGCAGAAAACCATATAGTTTTTATTTGCAAAGGCATGCATGGCTGCACATCCCATATTTTACCTTCAGCCTTCAGCCTTCAGTCTATCTATATGAAACTTAATTTAAACGATATGGCAAGGTGCCTTGATCTTCCTGTTAGCACTGTAGATCGTTGGATACGTCAGGGCAGAATACCGATACATAGAAGCGGAAATGGCTGTATATTTAAAGAGTCTATTCTTAAAAAATGGGCACTTAATCACGGCCTGCGATTTTCTTTGCCAAATGAGGAAAGAAAAAAAGAACAGAGCCTCGGGCTGACAAATCTTTTGCCTGCAATGCAACTTGGGGGAGTTTTTCATGATATTAAGGGCGATGATGTTGAATCAGTTCTTAAGTCGGCAGTGGATAAAGTGCCTGTTCTGTCAATAAATAAGGAAGGGCTATATAAAAGGCTGCTCGAAAGAGAAGCTTTAACATCAACAGGCATAGGCAAGGGCGTTGCTATCCCTCATCCACGCGCCCCCCTGCCGGAAGAAACAGATAATTCTTTAATAATTACGTGTTTTCTTGAAAAGCCGATAGACTTTGAGGCCGTTGATGACAGGGCGGTGTTTGTTATGTTCATTCTATTAAGCACATCTATAAAAAATCATTTACATCTTCTTTCAAGGCTTGCTTTTTGTGTGCGTGATGACTCATTTGTCGAATTTTTAAGAACGTATCCGGATACTTCTTCACTTTTATCGAAAATAGCTGATAGTGAAAATCTACTCGACAAAGCGGATCATAATTAGGTATTTGAAAATATGCGCATTTTAAGACGTTGGCGACATCCTGCAAGCTGGACCATTTTTCGCCTCGACGACCGTCTTCTTCTCATTTTGATAGCTGTTATTGTAGGCACGTGCAGCGGGCTGGCGGCTGTTGCGCTTAACCGGTCGCTTATTGCGATGTTTGAATGGCTCCATCATCTTCGTCATTATTGGTGGTCATTTATTATGCCTGCAATTGGAGCGGCTCTTTCTGCGCTCTTTCTGGACAAAATGGTAAAAGAAGGCGCCGGACACGGTGTGCCCGAAGTGATTTACAGCGTTTCACGTTATGGCGGCTTGATGCGATTTCGTTCAAGTTTTTCTCGCCTGATATCCAGTTGTCTTACCATAGGCAGCGGAGGTTCAGCAGGCCCTGAGGCTCCCGTGGTTATGAGTGGAGCAGCTATTGGTTCAAATATTGCAAAACTTTTTTCTTTAAATGACCGCCAGCGCGTTACTATTGTTGGCTGCGGTGCTGCAGGTGCAATATCTTCTATTTTCAATGCTCCCATTGCAGGGATGGTCTTTTCTATTGAAGTAATTCTTGGAGAGTGGAAAGCTGTAAACATTGTTCCAATAGCAATTGCTTCTGTTGCAGGCACTGAGATAAGCAGAATACTCCAGGGGAACCAGATTGCTTTCAGCCATCGTTTATTCCATATTGGTCATTTAGATATTGTTGCCTGTATTGGTTTGGCAATAATTTCGGCGGTTGCGTCCGTACTTTTTACCCGTCTTCTGAGGTCAATGCACGGAGTTTCTAAAAAGGCTCCCTTTCCCATATGGGTGCGCGCTGCTGCCGGAGGTTGTGCGGTCGGAATAATCGGTATTTTCCTTCCAATCGTGCTTGGCGAGGGGTATCATTCTGTCAGAGCAATGATAGAAGGGGTATTTACACAGGGATTTGGTATTGTTGCCCTGGCTATTTTTGCAAAAATTCTTGCGACTTCTTTGACTCTTGGCTGGGGAGGATCCGGCGGAATATTTGCCCCATGTCTTGTTATAGGAAGCCTGGCGGGTCTGACTTATCACCGGGGGCTTGTTTTACTTTGGCCTTCAGTTCCATGGGTAAATGAAGGTTGCTTTGCTTTATTAGGCATGGCGGGACTTATCAGCGGAATGCTTCATGCCCCGCTGACAGGAATTTTTCTTATTATCGAAATCACAGGAAGTTATGAAGTTATTCTTCCTCTTATAATAGTTTCAGTTATTTCTACTACACTTTGCCACTACATTGAGCCTGTTTCTTTTTACCTGAAAGAGCTGGTTGAAAAAGGTCAGCTTTTAAGACCGGGTACAGATGCGAGAGTTCTATCTGATCTGAGCGTTCAGGAGCTGCTTGAGAAAGATTGTATAATTGTTAAACAGAATATGCTGCTCAGGGATTTTATTAATATAGTAAAAAAATCTCACAGGAATTATTTTCCTGTTGAGGATGAGAATACCGGTAATTTTTTGGGAATGATTCATCTGGATGATATAAGGCCATATCTCTTCAATCCGCTGATGTACGATGCAGTGGTTTTGGGTCAGATAATGGATACTGATGTTAAAGTTGTATATCTTGACGATGATTTGTCTGAAGTGCTGCGCAAAATGGATATGAATCGGCTTTTTTCCATGCCGGTAATTGCAAACGGAAAATTTATAGGTATGATTTCCAAGGCTACGCTATTGGATAAATATCGCAAGGAATTGATGGTTCAGACAGTCCAGTAAAATTTAAGGAGATGTGATGGATGCTCAATTATTTCATATTTTTAGAAACACTCCTCTTGGAAGAGAGACTTTGCTGCAATCTATATACTTTTGCAAGAAAGCAGGAGCTTCACTGATTATTTACATGCCTGAGTTCACAAAGTTTTTGATGTATTTTGAAAACGATGTTGTTCAGATTGATCTTGATGACTCTTATTTGACTTCACCGGAAACAGCTTTAAAACATGCAAAGGAACTGCTTGACCAGGGTAAAATCAAAGCAAGATTTCTGGAGCCGAAGAATTATACAGCATCAACCCTTCCGGATATAGCAACGAATTTTGATTTTATGTGTTGTCCCCGAAGCATAAGCGATTTGTCTTCAAAGATCGGTCTTGGCTACATAGGGCCGAGAGTAAGACGTATTGTAAATTCTGCCAGGTTTCCGGTTCTTATAACCAGCCCTGTTTTTAAAAAATGGCGAAGCATTGCGGTATTCTTCGGTGGTTCGGCAAATGCAATAAATGCTTTGAAGCTTGGATTTCGTATAAGCAGAGCATCTGAAATGCCGCTGAGTGTTTATACCCATATGGAAAAGGCCTCAAAGGAATCGTATGAAGAGATAATTAAAAATGAAAATCTTGAGGAAGAAATGGATCGTTATGTGACTGAGTGGTATATGTTTGAAAGAGGAAAGTTTGAAGAAAACATTTATGATGTGCCGCATGATGCACTTGTGGTTTTAGGGGCATACGGTCACAGCTTAATAAAAAACATTTTTTTTGGGGGCAAAATGGAGAAGATACAATCTACAATTACCAACAACCTTTTGATTGCAGGTCCGAACTATGCGTTAACGAGATGATATTTGTAACAGTTTACGGTTGTCGGTTCACAGTTCACGGTTGATCAAAACATAAAAACAAGAGGCTCAGTTGTAAGAACCCAAGAAAAAAACCGTGAACCGATAACTGTAAACCGTGAACCGTTACTTATATTTTAACATGTTCAAGATGAATATCTCTTTTAAACATGCTTGTTGCTGTTTTTTCAAACTGCTCGGTTACGTCTGATACAAAAAAATCGCACCTGCCTTTTTTACTAAGCAGCGCGTCAACTTCCCGATGCTTTTCCAAAAACGCCTTTACATTGCTCGCAACAGCAATAGAAGAGTCAATGACGTTTACCTTTTTACCTATTTTTCTTTGAATGATATTTTTTAATAAAGGATAATGAGTACAGCCAAGAATAAGCGTGTCTATCTGTCTGACTTTCAATGGATGCAGATATTTTTTAACAATCATCTTTGTTTCAGGTTTTTCAAGCCAGCCTTCTTCAACCAGGGGAACAAGGAGTGGGCAGGCTTTTGAGTAAACCCTTGCGTGCGGATTCATTTCCTTTATTTTTTTTTCATATATACCGCTTTTGACTGTTGCTCTGGTTCCAATGATTCCAATACATGCTTTATGAGAAGTATTGATTGAAAGTTCAACTGCCGGCGTAATAACTTCAAATATCGGAATATCGAAATTTTCAGCTACGCTTTCCGTGGCAACACTTGAAGCTGTATTGCATGCTATTACAACGATTTTTGCGCCCTTGCTTAAAAGAAACTCGGTATTTTCAAGAGCGTATTTCTTAACTGTTTCAGAACTCTTGGTTCCGTACGGTGTGCGGGCAGTATCTCCGAAATATATGATATCATAACCGGAGAGATTCTCCATTATTGCTTTTACGACCGTTAACCCGCCTATCCCTGAGTCAAATATTCCTATCATGGCAATTTCGAATTATGTTCGCGAACCGACCTGATACATTCCTGCACCAGATTATCAGGCACATCTGTTTTAATGCCCTTGCATGATGCAGCCATGATACGCCAGTTAGTTATATCTGTCAGCACGCTTTCTATAAACGGCCATGCCCTGCACATGAGTGGTTTAACCGGATGTATGGTGCAAAGATCATCCCAGAAGATACAGTAACCGTCAGCGCCCTGTGCAAGCACCAGCTTGCTTCCTGATTTAAGGCAGTAGTCTGAAACAAATTTCTTTGGATCCGTATTTATATAAGCTGCAATTTTTTCAATATCATTTGCAGTCACATAGGTTCCTCCGAACCCTTTGCAGCAGTCACCGCATTTTTTGCAAATAAATATATCTGAAGGTTTTATTGTATTAAATGGCATGCCGTGTTTCCATAGCTCTTTTTATGGTAATCTGATCAATGTATTTCAGATCACCACCTATCGGTATTCCTGAAGCAATACGAGTTGCTTTAACCGGATAATTTTCTAAACGCTGAGAAATATACAATGCTGTGGCTTCACCTTCAACAGTGGTGCTTGTCGCAAGGACAACCTCTTTTACGTTATTATCTTTTATTCTTGATAGCAGCTCCTTGAGCCTTATATCGTCAGGCCCTATGCCGTCCATCGGAGACATAGCGCCCTGAAGAATATGATAAATTCCTTTAAAAGCCCCTGACTTTTCGATAGCTACCATATCGGCGGGCTGTTCAACCACACACAACAATGAGCTGTCTCTTGTTCTGTCGCCGCAAATATTGCAGATATCGCTATCGCTCAGGCCAAAACAGATGGAACATGATCTTATTTTTTTCCTGGTTTCCAGGATGCTAAGGGAAAGCTGTTCAACCTCTTTTAGCGGAGAACGAATTATATGCATAGTGAGGCGTTCGGCAGTCTTTTCTCCTATCCCCGGAAGCCGGGAAATATTTTTAACCAGATTCATGATTGATAATGGATAGTGACTCATAATAATTAGATGTCCAGTTAGCGCCCTTCGGGCGAGCTATTGAGCTATTGAGCTATTGAGCTTACCAGCTTACCAGCTTACCAGCTCAACAGCTTACCAGCTCAACAGCTCAACAG
>JAUWQK010000035.1 GCA_030611115.1 Deltaproteobacteria bacterium | reverse complement strand
GGCTGGAAAAGAGGCTGCAAAGCAGTTAAAGCGCCTGGAACAGATGCATCCTGATTCTGCTGAAGCTTCAGTTGTACGGAGTTATCTGGACTGGCTGGTTGATCTGCCATGGGATAAAAAAACCAAAGATGTGATTGATATATTGAATGCGAAAAAAATATTGAACAAGGATCACTATGCTCTGTACAAGGTTAAAGATCGGATACTTGAACATTTAAGTGTTCGCAGGCTGAATCCAAAGATGAAAGGTCCTATTCTATGTTTTGTCGGGCCTCCCGGCGTGGGGAAGACTTCTTTGGGGAGAGCTATTGCCAATGCGATGAAGCGTAAATTCGTCCGTATTTCTTTAGGTGGAATTCGAGATGAAGCGGAAATTAGAGGCCATCGCCGCACATATATAGGGTCAATGCCTGGACGTATATTACAAAGTTTAAAGCAGTGCGGAACAAACAACCCTGTTTTCATGATGGATGAGATTGACAAAGTGGGCTCTGATTTTCGAGGTGATCCTTCTTCTGCTTTATTAGAAGCTCTTGATCCAGAGCAAAACTTTGAATTCAGTGATCACTACCTGAACTTGCCTTTTGATCTTTCCAGGGTCATGTTTATACTTACCGCCAATTTAACAGATACAATTCCTTCAGCACTTCTTGACAGAATGGAGGTTATTAATCTTTCAGGATACACTGAGGAGGAAAAGAAGGTTATTGCTGAGACGCATCTTTTCCCGCGTCAGATTAAGGAAAACGGCTTAAAGCCGAAGAATATTTCCATCAGTCCGAATGCATTGCTCCAGATTATAAATGAATACACATCTGAGGCAGGTTTGAGAAACCTTGAGCGTGAGCTTGGGGCAATATGTCGCAAGGTGGCGCGTAAGATGGCTGAAAAAGAAAAAGGTCCTTTTAATATTACAAAGACAAATCTGCATAAGTACCTGGGCGTACCCAGATATTATCCTGAGATGGATCAGCAGGAAAGTCAGGTCGGACTGTCTACCGGGCTTGCCTGGACTAATGCCGGTGGAGAGGTTTTGTATGTGGAAGCATCTTTAATACAAGGAAAGGGTGACTTGATTATTACCGGGCAGCTCGGGGAGGTAATGCAGGAATCCGCCCGCGCTGCTGTAAGTTATGCCAGGGCAAATCTTTCTTCTTTTGGAGTAAAAGAAAATTTTTTGGAAAATTTTGATGTGCACATACATGTCCCGGCAGGTGCGATACCAAAAGATGGTCCTTCTGCGGGAATTGTTATGGCTACCGCCCTGATTTCTGTTCTGACCAATAAGCCGGTCAGCAAGGACATTGCCATGACCGGCGAAATTACGCTTAGAGGAAGAGTCCTTCCGATAGGAGGCTTGAAAGAAAAGGCTTTGGGGGCTTTAAGAGCTGGAATTTATACTGTAGTAATTCCTGAAAAGAATGAAAAGGATATTGTAGAACTTCCCTCAAATGTAAAGCGTAAAATCAAATTCATTCCTGTAAAACACATGGATGAAGTACTGCCGGTTGTACTTGAGGGCTTGAAGCTTAAGGGCAGTGGGGCAAAGAGGTTAAAAAAAAGTGCCTAAAGTGAGCTAAAGTATATTAAAGTGCCTAAAGTTAATGAATGCGCCTTCGGCACTGCCAATTTTAACTTTTTTTACCATACAACTTTGCTCACTTTGTTTCTATCTGAACTTATAACCAAGCCCTGAAAATATATAACCACGCCAAAGGCGTACCATAACTTTAGGCACTCTTTTATTATGAGAATACTCGCCGTAGATACAGCTACAAAAAGTTGTAGCGTTGCCATTGTTGAGAAAGAATCAATTATAGCCGAGACTACTCTATTTGTCGAACAAACTCATTCAAAACATTTAATGGAGATGATAGATACAGTATTGAATTTATCAGGGTTAACTGTATCTGAACTGGATGGATTTGCGGTAACAAGAGGGCCGGGGAGCTTTACCGGTCTGCGAATAGGTATTAGTTCGATAAAGGGTTTTGCTATGGCATCCGGCAAACCTGTTGTGGGTGTTTCAAGCCTTGATTCGCTTGCCATGCAGTGCTGTTTTTCTTCATATCTCGTTAGCCCGTTATTAGATGCCCGTAAAGAAGAGGTGTATTTTTCGCGATACAGGTTTGAAAACGGATGTTTGAAAAAGGAACTCAGGGAGCAGGCTATTGGTCCTGTTCAGGCTGTTTGCGATATAAATGAGCCATGCCTGTTTGTTGGTGACGGCGCCAAAATTTATCAAAATAAAATTAAAGATCAGATAGGTGATCTGGCACATTTTGCGCCGCCCTGTCAAAACACAATCAGGGCTTCTACTGTGGCTAATATAAGTATGGCTAAATTTGAGACGAATGATACAGATGATAACAGCTTATTTACACCTGATTATATACGAAAATGTTGGGCTGAAGTTAATATAAGTGCCTAAAGTTGAGGTATTCTGCCATTTTATATAAAGATTTCTTGAGTCATTAATGCATAAAAAAGTGTAACAGTTTCTATTACTATGTTATCAATTAGCACGCCGAAGGCGTACCATAACTTTAGGCATTTTAGGCACTTTAGCTCACTTTAGGCACTCAAAACAGGGTATCTTTGAGGACTAATATAAACAAGTCACCTCCTCTGAGAGTGGTAATTTGACTTGTAATGTTTGACATTATTAATTGATATTGATATAAATTTTTTTAAACTTTAACCAAGGCATATATCAAGTGGATAAATTTTCCTGGTCCGATCCTCCGAGTCAAGTCGCATTTCCTGTAGCAAAAGCTGGATATCCTTTGATATTTGCTTCGGCCTTTACTACAGGTGTTTTTGCCCTTTTAGAGCTGACTGTTCCCGCGCTGACAGGTCTTGCGGTTACTTTCTTCATCTGCTATTTTTTCAGGGATCCTGACCGGGTTATACCTAAAAATTACGGTGCTGTTGTATCACCGGCTGATGGAAAAGTTATTATAGCAGGGCAAGAGGACAGTAGTCCTTTTTTTGAAGGCAGGTGTCAGAAGATAAGCGTCTTCATGTCGGTGTTTAATGTGCATGTAAATCGTATCCCGCATGAAGGGGAAGTTGAAAGGGTAAAATATTATCCTGGAAAATTTTTTTCCGCAAACCTGGATAAGGCCTCAAGGGATAATGAACACAATGCGATTTTTATTAAGACAGGGGACGGCCGGAAAATATGTGTTGTCCAGATTGCTGGGCTTATCGCCAGGCGTATTATATGCAAGTTGCAGAAGGGGGACAGGGTAGCCCGCGGTGAACGCCTGGGTATGATATGTTTTGGATCAAGACTTGATATTTATCTGCCCGATGATGCGGATCTTAATGTTACAGTTGGGGATAAGGTTAAAGCCGGCACATCTATTTTGGGATATTTAAGACATGAAAAGAAAAAAAAGAATTAATAAAGACAAGCCGAGGCGCGGAATATACATTCTGCCTAACATATTTACATCTTTAAATATTTTCTGCGGATTTTATGCCATTATTGCTTCAATAGAGGGCAAATATGTTACATCGGCCATAGCTATTATTATTGCCGTGGTATTTGATATGCTTGATGGCAAAATCGCCAGGGCTACTAATACCACCAGTAAATTTGGTGTTGAATACGATTCCCTTGCGGATCTTGTATCCTTTGGTCTTGCTCCCGGGGTGATGATGTATTTATGGGCCCTTAAACCTATGGGAAGAATTGGCTGGCTTGCTGCGTTTTTATTTATGGTTTGCGGAGCTCTTCGCCTGGCGCGTTTCAATGCCCAGGTTGATACGGTAAGCAGCGATTATTTTACAGGCCTTCCGATACCGGCTGGTGCAGGTATGGCCGCCACTACTGTTCTGTTCTATAATAAATTCGGCATAGCAGGTACTTCTAACTGTATATTACCCCTTATAATGCTTTATATTCTTTCTTTTTTAATGGTCAGCACCATAAAATACGATTGTTTTAAACAACATGAGCTGTTTAGAAAGATGAATTTCAATGTTCTTGTTACAGTTATACTGATTTTAATATTTATAGCAGCGCAGCCATCCATTGCCCTGTTTCTTTTAGGAGTTGCCTATCTAATTTCAGGTCCCTTCAAGACTATAAGGCTTATGAGACATTCAAAGCAGGAAAAAGCCAAAATCCACGAACACGAAATTGATAAACAGAGCCGTTCACGGCTTGAAACTTGAAATTGGAAATTTGTAAGAACAGTACAAAAATATGAACGCAAAATTTCTAATTTCGACGTTCCGTAAACGCTTACCATAATTTATTGAAAAAACTGTAAACCGTGAACGGTTATATTATTTATACAGGAGTTGTGATGTCAAAAGAATATAAAATAGCTGTAATCCCAGGAGATGGTACAGGACCGGAAGTTATAGCAGAAGGAATCAAGGTGCTGGAGACTGTAGCAGGCAAATGCGGTTTTAGACTGAAATTCACTAATTATAATTTAGGCGGCGATCATTACAAGGCGACAGGAGAAATTTTGCCGGATAGCGTGCTTGAGTCACTGGCAAACTTTGATGCAATATATCTCGGTGCCATCGGTCATCCGGATGTTAAACCGGGAATTCTTGAAAAAGGCATTCTTTTAAAACTCAGATTTCATTTTGACCAGTATATTAACTTAAGGCCCGTCAAGCTATACGAAGGAGTAAGAACTCCCTTGAAAGACAAAGGCCCTGAGGATATTGATTTCGTGGTTGTTCGTGAAAATACCGAGGGACTTTATGCCGGTGCCGGCGGCTGCTTAAAGCGGGGAACTGCAGATGAAGTTGCAGTGCAGGAGTCAATAAATACACGCAAAGGTGTCGAAAGATGTATCAGATACGCCTTTGAATGTTGCAGGAAACGCAATAAAGCCAAAAGGCTGACTCTTTGCGGAAAGACCAACGTACTTACTTTTGCTTTTGATCTTTGGGAAAGAGCTTTTAACGAGGTTGGAGAAGAGTATCCTGATATAGAAAAGGATTATGCACATGTTGATGCAGTATGCATGTGGATGGTTAAAAATCCGGAATGGTTCGATGTTATTGTGACGGACAACATGTTCGGAGACATAATTACCGACCTGGCGGCAATTATACAGGGAGGAATGGGTATAGCTGCCGGAGGAAATATAAATCCCGATGGCGTTTCAATGTTCGAACCTATTGGAGGATCTGCTCCCAAGTATACTGGAAAGCAGGTAATAAATCCAATAGCAGCCATAATGGCGGCTAATATTATGCTTGACGCAATCGGCGAGCATGAGGCAGCTTCTATGATCGAAGAGAGCGTTATAAAGGTGTTACGTGATGATTTAAAAGACGTAGCTGCCGGCAGGATGGGATATACTACAAAAGAGGTCGGAGATCTGGTTGTAAATTATATTAAAGGATAAATATAACGGTTCACGGTTCACAGTTAAAACGACTCAGTCATTGGCATGGTATCATTAAAAAACTGTAGGGAACTTCCACAAATAAAAATACCCGTTTTTACAGGAAGATCATAGAACCGGTCGGTTGATCCCTTTTATGCTGGGTAAGCTATTTTCAGGTGAGTCGCTAAACCGTGAACCGACAACCGTGAACCGTAAACCGTTACTAACATGGAGATCAATTATGTCCGGTAAGAAATTTAATGTTGCTGTGGCAGGCGCAACAGGCGCCGTAGGTAATCAGATGATAACCTGCCTTGAGGAAAGCAGCATTCCCTTAAGTTCGGTTAAGTTTTTAGCCTCTTATCGTTCTGCAGGTCGCAAGCTTCGTTTCAGGGGAGATTTGATTGATGTTGAGGAATTGACAGAGAGTTCTTTTAAAGGCGTTGATATTGCGCTTTTTTCAGCAGGTGGGGGCACAAGTAAAAAATTTGCTCCTATTGCCGCAAAGGACGGCTGCGTGGTTATTGACAATTCAAGCGCATGGCGTATGGATCCTGATGTACCGCTCGTTGTTCCGGAAGTAAATCCTCATGCAGTTGCGGATTATACAAACAAGGGAATAATAGCGAATCCGAACTGCTCTACAATTCAGATGGTTGTCGCTATTAATCCTATTTATAGAAAGTGCGGAATAAAGAGAATTGTTGTTTCTACATATCAGGCTGTGTCTGGAACAGGGAAGAAGGCAATAGATGAACTTTTTGATCAGACCCGTTCTATGATTAATTTTTTGGATTATGAAATTAATGTCTATCCGCACAGAATTGCTTTTAATTGTCTGCCACATATAGATGTATTTTTGGAAAACGGTTATACCAAAGAAGAGATGAAGATGGTTAACGAGACAAGGAAAATTTTCGAAGATGATTCAATAGGGGTTACAGCTACAACTGTCAGGGTCCCTGTATTTTATAGCCATTCCGAGTCAGTCAATATTGAGACAAAAGAACATATTTCAGCAGATGAAGTAAAATCTCTTCTTGAAAATGAGCCGGGCATTAAAGTTGTGGATGATCCTGCAAATAATAGCTACCCTCTTGCTATTGATGCGGCAGGCCAGGATTTAACGCTGGTTGGTCGCATACGCAATGATGAATCAATTCAGAACGGCATTAATATGTGGATTGTTGCCGACAATATCAGAAAAGGCGCTGCAACCAATACGGTTCAGATAGCAGAAATTCTGGCAGATAAATATTTGTAAGAAGCAGTTCACTGTTAACAGTTTACAGTTCACGGTTGAAATGCTTCAGCCGTTGTATGGTTCATTGAAAAAACTGTAAACCGACAGAGGAGTTTAGAGTTGGAGAGAATACCTATAACAAGAGAGGGCTATGAAGCCCTGAAGAAAGAAATAGAAAAGATAAAAAAGATCGATCGGCCCATGAACATAAAGGCAATTGAAGAGGCCCGTGCACATGGAGATCTTAGTGAAAATGCGGAATTTGAAGCAGCCAAAGACAGACAGGCATTTATTGAAGGCCGATTGATGGAAATAGGGTACAGGTTGGCCACTGCGGATATAGTTGATCCGGATACGCTTCCAAAGGATCGCGCTGTATTCGCCAGCACGGTTGTTCTTGAAAATATTGATACAGGTGAAACAGTTGAGTATCAGCTTGTGGGACCAACTGAGTCTGATATAGAAAAGGGCAGAATATCTATTACTTCGCCGCTTGGAAAAGCAATTATAGGGAAGAAGCCTGGCGAAGAGATAACGTTGATAGCTCCAGCCGGAAGAAGATGTTATGAATTGGTGGATATATCGTAGAAAGAAGATAAGGAGGTTTTGCTTTGGCACGTATTACAATTGAGGATTGCCTGAAACGCGTATCAAACCGTTTCTTGCTATGCAACATGACGGCTAAACGCGTAAGACAGGTTCGTGATGGATCTGAATACTTGGTAAGTTCACCGAAAAATGAAGATATCGTTGTTTCTCTGAGAGAAATTGCTGCAGGTAAGATAATTTTAAAGGAAGAAGAAAGAGAAGAAAATTGACGGATGCAAGCTATTAGCTGTCAGCCGTTAGCTATTAGGCAAAAACTTTATATAAAAACGGACTGTTAGGCTAAAAGCTAATGGCTAATGGCTAATGGCTAATGGCTAATAGCTTTTCCACAAAGCTTCACATCGGTAAATAAGCTGAAACTATTGTCTGCATTAAAAAAAATACTTTTCGGACAGGCACTAATTATGAAGGATGCCAAGACACAGTTATACATATAAGGCGCTGAACAGAGCTGCCGGCAAAGCCATGCACCGTTATAATATGATATCAGAAGGAGATCGAATAGCGGTAGGGCTATCAGGCGGGAAAGACAGCCTGGCAATGATGTGGACATTAAAAGAACGTCAGCGTCGCATACCGGTGAATTACGAGCTGTTTGCTGTTTACATTGATCCGGGATTTAAGGGAGGCTTCAGCCGGCAGCTTGAAAAATATTGTTGTAAAACCGGTTTCAATCTTAGAATTGACCATACCGATCATGGAGTTTTGGCGCACAGCATGGAAAATCATGAGAATCCCTGCTTTTTGTGCTCAAGGCTTCGCAGAAAACGGCTTTTTGAAATTGCGGAAGAACTGGGGTGTAATAAACTTGCATTAGGGCACAACAAAGATGATATTATCGAGACCCTTTTTTTAAATATGTGCTATGCTGGAAAGATAAGCACAATGGTTCCTTCCCAGCCTTTTTTCCAGGGAAGATTTAAAATAATCAGACCCATGGCCTTTGTAGATGAAAATACAATTAAACGCTTTACATCCGAAGAGAAACTTCCGGTTTTTGTCAATCCATGTCCAAGCGCAAAGACTTCAAAGCGGCAGGAAATAAAAGCTCTTCTGGAGCGGCTATACAGCAGCAATAAAAAAATTAAGGGTAATATTTTTCATGCCATGAGCCATATAAAAACAGAGTATATGCTTGAAGCATGAAAGATACCCAGAATCAGAGAGATTACCGCAACATAACAATAGACAAGGTAGGAATAAAGAATCTTCGATATCCCATAACTGTTCTTGATCGGAGAAACGGTTGCCAGGATACAGTTGCTACGATAAACATGTATGTTGATTTGCCCCACAAATACAAGGGCACACATATGAGCCGTTTTGTGGAAATCCTCAACGTTTTGCGTCCGGAAGTTTCTTTAAAAAAAATATCAGATGCTCTCGAGCAGATGAAAAAACATTTAAATGCCGCTTCTTCTCACATCGAAGTAACTTTTCCCTATTTTATCGAAAAAAAGGCTCCTATCAGCAACTCACCGGGCCTTATGGACTATACCTGCAAGCTTACAGGATCAAGCGGACCTGATGGTAAGATTGATTTTGTGTCAGAAGTAATTGTTCCTGTTTCTTCTGTGTGTCCCTGTTCAAAGGAAATAAGTGAGGCCGGAGCTCACAATCAGCGCGGGGAAGTCAGGCTTAGCATCAGGTTCAAGAAATTTATATGGATAGAAGATATGATCGAGATTGTTGAGAAGTCCGGATCAAGCGAAGTATATTCTGTTCTGAAGCGGGTTGACGAAAAGTATATAACGGAATACGGGTTCAGTAATCCGAAGTTTGTTGAAGATATTGTAAGGGATATAGCCATAAAGCTTAAAGAAGATGATAATGTAACCTGGTTTTCCGTTAGTGCTGAAAATTTTGAGTCTATCCACAACCACAGTGCATATGCTCACATCGCAAGCAGTTGAGATTTTTGTGGCAGCTATTTCAATACCTTCAAGAGCCTGTTCATTACAGGTTCCGCTGACTTTCCCTGTGTATTTATCAGCACAACAAAATGATACAATCCATTTTTTTCGTTTCTTATATAGCCCACCCTTGTACTGATGCCGTCAAGAGTTCCTGTCTTATAAAATTCTCTGCCCGATTTGTGCATCAGCTTATGGTAAGGCTCGAATTTTTCAAGAATTTTATGCAG
>JAUWQK010000202.1 GCA_030611115.1 Deltaproteobacteria bacterium | reverse complement strand
CCTATGGGCGTGGTAGGTGATTTGTTTATATTATTTTGCAATGGTAATCAGACAGGCAGTGCCGGAGACGGTGCTGCTTTTTTTTGTTATACGCCCCCTTTTGCCCAATCTCGGTGTCAGGCTCAAATTTTAATCCTCACTCCTCGCAATGACCACTCGGAACAAGGGGTTTTCGGTCAGCCACGAATTAATACTTTAAACTCTGGTAGTTTCTTGTTATATAAAGATATTGGTAACGACTCAGGTGGATAGGCTGAAGGTGGATAGGCTGAAGGCTGAAGGTGAAAGGCTGAAGGCTGAAGTATGTCCACCTGATACGAAGCCGTCATATTTAATATTTGAAATTATTTTAACAAATATGAAATCAGCAAATGATATCCCAGTAGAACTGGCAGAAGAAGCAAAGAATAAGCTGGATTCCTTTATAGCCGCGGCGGAGAATGCAAAGGTCGAAATCAGGCATTATCCTGAAATATTTGCTGTTATGAAAAAGGTTTTTGCTTTCAGTGATTTTGTTGCCAGAAGCTGCATACGCAATCCACAGATGTTGGCTGATCTCATTATAAGCGGCGATATTAAAAGACGGTACGAAAAGGATGAATACAATAATAAGCTTAAAATCTTTCTTTCTGAGGCAAAAGAAAATAGTAATATTTCCAGTACGCTGCGTCGTTTCAGACTTCGTGAGAAAGTAAGAATTGCCTGGAGGGATCTTGCCGGCTGGGCAGATCTTTTTGAAACCATGGCTGATCTTTCAAATCTTGCAGATGCATGTCTCGAAGAGGCTCTTTCAATTCTTTATAAATCTCTCTGTTCTGAATATGGCAATCCTACAGGAGCTGATGGCTCTCAAGAATATCTTGTGGTTTTTGGTATGGGTAAACTTGGAGCAAGTGAGCTTAACTTTTCTTCCGATATTGATTTGATTTTTGCATATACTGAAGCCGGGAGAACAAAAGGCAAATCAAAGTCGATCAGCAATGAAGAATTCTTTGTGCTCCTTTGCAGACGTCTTTTAAATGTCATTGGCACAACCACTCCGGATGGACTTGTTTTTCGTGTTGATATGCGGCTTCGGCCTTTTGGCGAAAGCGGGCCTTTGGTTATGAGTTTTGACAACATGGAAGATTATTATCAGAGACAGGGTCGGGAATGGGAACGTTATGCCTGGATAAAGGCAAGGGTGCTGGCCGGTGACAAAGAAGCAGGTAGAAGACTTTTGGGCAGACTTAAGCCTTTTGTTTTTCGCAGGTACCTTGATTTTGGAGTTTATGAATCTTTAAGGGATATGAAGCACAAAATATCTCTTGAAGTACGTCATAAGGGAATGGATGGGGATGTTAAGGTTGGTGCCGGAGGTATAAGAGAGATAGAATTTTTCGGACAGATATTTCAGCTTATACGTGGGGGAGTAGTGCCTGTTCTTCAGGAGCGTAGTATTCTGAATGTGTTAAAAATTCTTGCGAATAGAAAGTACATTCCACAGGATGTTTGCAATGATCTTACAGAGGCATATGAGTTTTTACGAAATACAGAGCACCGGCTTCAGGAATTTTCTGATCAGCAGACCCATAAAATTCCGCCAGATCCTGTCGGGAAAGCACGTCTTGCCGCATCAATGGGTTTTGATAAATGGGAATTTTTTGCTTTGGAGCTTAAACGGCACATGGGAAGTGTCCACTATCATTTTAATAAATTGCTTGCCACTGAAGATTTTGAGACAAAAGGCGAAAAAATTGATAATGAATTAAAAAATGTATGGCTTGATCTGATAGAAAACGACCATAGCAATAAAGTGCTTTTTAATACTGGATTTGACGGGCCGGATGAAGTATTGCGTTTGTTGGAACATTTTCGTAATGATCCGGAAACACGGTCTTTGAGCGATAAAGGGCGAAAACGGCTCGATAAGCTTATCCCGCTTGTGTTGAAGGAAGTCGGAAAATCCGAACAACCATATCTTGCTTTAAACCGTATAA
This sequence comes from Deltaproteobacteria bacterium, assembly GCA_030611115.1. Next base: position 1,294 of record JAUWQK010000202.1, on the reverse strand, counting down.
TCGATTTGATCAAAGTAATAGAAAGGCGAACCTGTTACATAGCTCTTCTTTTGGAGAATCCTGATGCTCTTGTTCATCTTGTTAGACTTTCAAATGCAAGTCCATGGATAGTTTCTTTTCTGGCGCTCCACCCTGTACTTCTGGATGAATTGCTTGATGCCCGCACTCTATATATACCACCTGAAAAATCTGATATTGTAAATGAGATAAGAAAAAAACTGAACCATATACCTGCTCAGGATCTTGAATATCAAATTGAAGAATTGTGTATTTTCAAACAGATCAATATATTGCGTGTCGCGGCAGCGGATGTTACAAATGCCCTTCCCCTTATGAGGGTCAGCGACCATCTTACCGACATCGCCGAGACAATAATTAACGAGGTTCTTGAACTTTCCTGGAATCATTTAATTAAAAAACATGGAAAGCCGGTCTGCCTTCTTGACGGAAAAACAAGCGAAAGGGGTTTTGTTGTTGTAGCCTATGGCAAGCTGGGTGGTATTGAACTCGGTTATGGCGGCGATCTTGACCTGGTTTTTCTTCATGCAGGGACTAAAGGACAAACAAAAGGCGGAATACGTTCAATAGATAACGCTCAATTTTTTGCCCGTCTGGGGCAAAGAGTTATTCATGTTCTAACTGCGCATACTTCCGCAGGAAGCCTGTATGAAACAGATATGAGGTTGCGCCCAAGCGGAAGCTCCGGCTCTCTGGTTTGTCACATCGAAGCATTTAAAGAATATCAGGTTAAAAAAGCCTGGATGTGGGAACATCAGGCCCTCGTTAAGGCAAGAGCTGTAAGCGGAGATATTGATCTGGCGAGGTATTTTGAACAGATACGCAAGGAGGTGCTTACTCTTTCACGCAGCAAAACCAGGCTTCAGCAGGAGGTCAGGGAAATGCGGGAACGTATGCGCAAGGAGCTTTTAAGCCCGGAGCCAGGGTTTTTTGATCTCAAGCAGGACGAAGGAGGTATGGTTGATATTGAGTTTATAGTTCAGTATCTTGTACTTTTGAAATCCAGCGAATATAATGAACTTGCCGGATGGACAGACATTGTGCGCCTTTTGGAAACATTGATTGAGACAAAGATAGTGGACGATTCTACGGCGCGTTTCCTTAAGAAGGCCTATCTGGAATATAGAGCGTCCGCTCATATGCTCAGTCTTCAGGAAAAACCAGCTAAAGTACCTGATAATTAATTTATTGATCTGCGTGAAAAAGTTAAGAAAATCTGGAAAGTTTTTCTTGAGAATGACCGATGAGGATTGAAAATTGAAGATTGAAGGAATTC
>JAUWQK010000217.1 GCA_030611115.1 Deltaproteobacteria bacterium | reverse complement strand
ATAGTAGCGGAACAGGAATTTAGGGAGATTTTTATGGAATCTCAGGCTGAGGCATTCAGACAGGGAAGCCAGGGTGTTACATCCGATGCGGCGGTTCATTATGTTGACTGGGGCTTCAAACTTGAGGAAATCTCTTTCAATTTGAATGTTTTTCATGGGATAGAGGACCATTTGGTTCCACTGGAATTTGGTCAGCATATCAGTAAAAATGTTCCCAATTGCGAACTACACATCATGAAAGGAGAAGGACATCTTTTTCCCTACAAGTACATGACGCTTATCTTTGATACGGCTGATGCAGAAATTGCGAAAGCGAAACATTGAAATCAGGAGTGAGGTCGCCAATCTGGTGACAGCCGCATATCTTGCAGCTCTTGCCACTGAACATGGCTGCGAGTTGGCCTCTACCAATTCTGACTTCGCGCGTTTCCCCAAACTGAAGTGGAGGAACCCTCTCGCCTGACCGATTTAACGCGGGGTTCGGAAATTAGATGCAGTGCAACGCAGAAAATAGATTTTTAATCTCTTACTTCTTTTTCAGGTCATAAGAAATAACCGAACTTTTCGGACTTGTTCCTATAATAGAACCGCTTTTACTTATTACTGCCGCTACTATTTCATCTTCTCCATCATTGTCAAAATCACCAATAGCAAAGTCACGTATATAGCCGGAGATTTTTGCTGTTTTCCAGTTAGTTGTGAGCCCCAGGCCGTTCCATGAAAGCGACTCTATCTGAGCTTCTTTGAATTTTCTTAACTGTTTCAAGAGCCTTCCTGTTAAGTCATAGTTTTTGACTGCAATAACTTCATATTTTCCGTCTAAATCAATATCGGTTATAATCATCCTCATTGGATAGTATTGACGATTATCGGAGCCTGGCTCAAACGCAGGCATTTCATAATAATGCGTGCTGCCCCCGTAATGAATACTTCCTGTCCATAAAATCCTGCCTGACTGATTGATAATTCTTATATAATCAGACTTGTCATAAGCAACAATTGTTTCTCCACCATCGTTCATAACATCGCCAAAAGAAAAACCCATTAAATTCGCACGGTTTGACGGCAGGACTTTTCTATTCGGAACATATTCGGTATTGTTCCAAGCCATTTCAAATATTTCGCTGGAAAAAGTATCAGGTCCGCCTGTTTTTTGCTTCTGGCCGAACAGGACGCTTCCACGGCCTGGAAGTTCAGCCACCCTGTAATACCATGCGCAACTATCTACGATTCTAATATAATTTTTACCATCATATTCAAACACAATTGAATTAATAACATTTCTTTGTGGATTCAGGCTTGTTATAAATATTTCAGGATAACCGTTGTTATTAATATCTGCGACATCAACTCCTATGAAAACTTTATACTTGTCTTCATCTATCTTCATTATTTCTGTTAATCGATTATTTTCAAACCGATAAATATGTACTGAATCAGGAGTTATGATTACTGTCTCAACCTTCCCGTCGCAGTCAACATCACCTAATGCAATACCATTTATAAGTTCCTTGAAATTCCTGCTCTTCCAGAATTCCCTTGAATATTTTTTAGACCGCGTAACAATAAATGCCGGATTTAGATCGCTGCTTTTACCTTCATATTCAAATTCGCCAAAATCCTCTACGAGCTTCTCCGGATGAGCATATATGTTGTCTGTCTGCACTGGCTGAAGTTGTTGCCTTGCAGGTAATTCTTTTGACGGCATAACCCGGCCAAATACCTTTTCATTTATTTCCCCTGCAAAATTATTTATTTTCGGTATTACCTCACCAATACCCCGGGCCTGGTTGAAAAAAGCAAGGGTTTCTCTATCCCCTGTTACATCTACCATTTTTGAGTCAATACTAACACTGTCTCCAAAAATTGTCAGGCTGCCAAAAAGAACATAATCCGCTTCAAGTTTGGCTCCAACCTCCCTTGCTTTTCCTTCATTTAAAAGACCTTCAACACTTTTCACGACCTTTTCAGTCTCTTGCCTGCCGACAATCTCCACATCTTCTCCAGAGGAAAGTCTGGAAGAAAGCATATCAAACACGCCGTCTTTTAAAAATGTCATATCCTTTTCGGCATTTATCTTAAACGGTATAATTGCAACACGATACTGTTTCGCAAATGCTGAATTTGAATTTAGACCTATTATTAAAATTATAAGAATACAGATTGTACTTACGTAGTTATTTTTAAATATATTCATTTCCCCAGCTTTTCCTTCAAAACCTCGTTAACTATCTTTGGATTTGCCTTTCCTTTAGTCTTCTTCATAACCTGCCCGACGAAAAAACCCAAAAGTTTGGTTTTCCCATTCCTGTAATCATCAACCTCTTTGGTATTATCTGCAAGAACCTTTAATATTATTTCTTCTATTGCGGAAACATCAGTAACCTGGACAAGGCCTTTTTCTTTTACAATTTTATCGGGCGCCTTTCCTGTCTTTGCCATGTCTTCAAAAACAACTTTCGCAATCTTTCCGCTTATAATACCTTCCTTGATAAGCCCAAGCAGTTGCGCCAGGCTTTGAGATGATATCGGCGACTGTTCGATGGTCTTTCCCTCAGCATTTAAAAGGCCCATTAGCGATCCCATAATCCAGTTGCTGACGGTTTTGGACTCGGGGAATATTTTTAAACAATCCTCAAAGTAGTTTGCTGTTGCCAGGCTTGCCGTCAGGACATCGGCATCGTATGAAGGAAGACCGTATTCCGTTATAAAGCGTTTCTTTTTTTCAGCCGGAAGTTCAGGCAGGGTTTTCCTCACAGCCTCTATCCAGTCTTCATCTATAACCAAAGGTAAAAGGTCGGGGTCCGGGAAATACCGGTAGTCATGAGCCTCCTCTTTGCTGCGCATTGATGTTGACCTGTTTGCAACAGGGTCCCATAGCCTTGTCTCCTGCGCTACCTTACCGCCGTCAAAAATAATTTCCTTTTGTCTCTTAATTTCATAATGCAGCGCCTTC
>JAUWQK010000206.1 GCA_030611115.1 Deltaproteobacteria bacterium | reverse complement strand
ATTGCAAACGGCGGTTTGTCTCTGATGCGGGTTTCTGACAATGGCATTGGAATGAACCATGATGATGCACTCCTTTCCCTGGAACGTTATGCAACCAGTAAAATCTATAAGGACAGGGATTTATTTTCTATAAATACACTTGGTTTTAGAGGTGAAGCGCTTCCCAGCATTGCTTCTGTCTCCAAATTTTCTCTTATCACAAAAGATGAAATATCCGAAGTCGGCACAGAGGTCTTTGTAGAGGGAGGAACAATAAAAAAGGTCGCTGAAATTGGTGCTCCAATGGGCACAATGATAACTGCCAGGCATCTTTTCTTCAATACTCCTGCCAGACGGAAATTCTTAAAGACAGTAAAAACAGAAATGGGGCATATTGTAGAAACCGTTGCGAATATTGCATTGGGATGGCCTGATGTCCAGTTCAAACTATATCACAATGGAAAAACAGTTAAAAACTGGTACTCATCGCCTGATCCGTTTAACAGGGTTCTGGATGTTGTCGGAAATGATATGAGAAATGATCTTTTAAGAATCAAATTTGAAGACAAGTTTGTTTCCGGTGAAGGATGGATTTCATCTCGCCGGATTTCACGAAAAACTTCCAGGGGAATCTATATATATATAAACGGCAGAGTTGTTCGAGACACAGGAATACAGCACGCACTTTTTGAAGGATATGCCGGAAGATTGATCAAGGGGCAGTTCCCTGTTGCAGTACTTTTTATAAAGGTTCCATATGATCAGGTGGACGTAAATGTTCACCCATCAAAACACGAAGTTCGGTTGGCGCAGCAGAAGGAAGTTAATAAAGCATTGATAGAAGCTGTATCAGAAACATTGAGTATAGCTGACCGGCCAAAATGGAGTGCGGAAAATTTTTCCGGACAAAAGTCTTTTTTTGTTTCAGAGCCTGTTGCCCGGTACAGCAAATCCATCAAAGATATTCCTGATTTTTCTGCTACGCAAAAAAGTCTCTGGGAGAAAAAGCGTTTTAGTGATTTAAGGGTAGTTGGTCAGTTTCATAATACATATATACTATGCGAATCTGATGAAGAGCTGGTGCTTATTGATCAGCATGCAGCGCATGAGCGGGTTCTTTTTGAGCATCTGAAAAAACTTTCTGTGAATTCAAAAATAGAAGTTCAGAAACTCTTGATGCCGGAAACCATTGATATTGGACATAGAGAAGCACACATGCTTGAGAAACTTATTCCGGATCTGAAAAAACTTGGACTTGAAATTGAGCCCTTTGGCGGAACGACTTTTGTGGTTAAGTCGGTCCCCGCTATTCTTGCAGACAGGGAGATTAAGCCGATTGTTCTGGAAATTGCAGAGAAAATGCTGGAATCCGGTTTAACTCAAGGTCTGGAGAAGACAATTGATCAATGCCTGATGCTTATTGCCTGCCATGGAGCAATTAAAGCGAATCAGCGGCTTTTGGATAAACAGATAACGGCACTGCTTGCGCAGCTTGATGAATGCGAAAACCCGTCACATTGCCCTCACGGACGTCCAGTCTGGATAAACTGGACTTTAGAATCTCTTGAAAAATCCTTTAAAAGAATTGTGTGATATATTGGGTATTGGGAATTGGGGATTAGGTATTAGGGGCAGGTTTTTAGAATATACGAAAATTGATAACTAAAATAATAGCATATAACATTTTACAGTTATTGTAAATTATAAAAAAACTTGACATTTATCTTGCTGGTTGGTAATAAAAAAAGTTAAATTATTCATAATATAATAGATGTTATGTGGTTTTGTCTTTATTTCGCTTTGGAAGGAGGTGAAGTGGGGAGAATTTTGGTGGACTATCTCGGAGGATAAAACGGATATAATGTAAATTTTGGCGTTTTTAAGGAGAAATTTATGATGAAAAAATTATTTGTTATTTTATCAGCAATAATGCTTGCAATTGTATTTGCAATTCCTGCAAGTGCAGGTGTAGGTGAGGGTGCAGTTGACTGGGATTTTTATGGAAGCGTGCGTATGCAGACTTTCAGTGTGTACCAGGATGAAAGTGCCAGCGCAACCGGTTTTGACGACAGGGATTCAAGATGGGATCTTAATACTGTTTCACGTATTGGTGCAAAAGTACATAGCGGCGATATAGGCGGTGGTTTTGAATATGGTCATTATGATAATGGTTCTTATGTAAAGTTAAGAAAACTTTATGGAACCTGGGATTTTGGAGCTGGTGAACTGACTATTGGAAGAACATATACACCCATTCATTTTGTATTAAACCAGGTTTATGATAATGATTATGGTTTGAGAGGCTTTGGCGCTTTCTATGTATACAGCCCCATGATTCAGGTTAAAATTGACGGTTTTAAACTGGCATTCGTAAAGCCGGGGGTAGGGGATCCTGAAGATATGCTTCCAGCACAAACCCCAGCAGCAGACCCTATGCCCAGAGTTGACTATGATACCACTTATCCCAAGGTAGAGGCAAGCTATACATGGGCAATGGACACCTTTTCAGTAAAGGCATTTGGCGGCTGGAGCACATTTGAGGTTGTTGTTGCAAATGACAGAGAATACGATGTTACCTGCTATATCTATGGTGTTGCCGGTGTAGCCAATGTGGGTCCTGTAACATTAAAGGCTATGATTTGGAGCGGCCAGAACGTTGATTTCTATGGACTTAGCAACAATCCTGAAGTGGACTTCACGCCTGATTACGAGGCAGGTGATATTAGAGACAATAATGGTTATGGCGGCGTAGCATCCATAGGCGTTAAGATAAACGATGTGATTGGTGTCGAGGCCGGATATGGCTATGTCACAGGTGAAGATGATCCTGTAGGCAAAAACAATAATGATGAGGCATGGGCGGTTTATCTGCAGGCACCGATTACTCTGGCACAAGGTGTAATGGTTGTTCCTGAAATCGGTCATTATGATTATGAGACAGATGGTACTGTCGGGAATGATGCAGATCAAGGCCATGAAAGCTATTTTGGCGCAAAATGGCAGATTGCCTTTTAGGGCTTTGCATTAAAAAATATTCTTAGGATAAAAAACCCGGGTTAATTTGGCCCGGGTTTTTTTTAGTTAGGTTGTTAGATAAGATTCTTTAGAATTTGAACTGGAAGTAGAGACTGTAGTCAGTGATAGAGTCTTCTTTATTATTGGCTTCTATATAATCTTCTGCACCATCCTTATATTTTACATTATCAA
>JAUWQK010000231.1 GCA_030611115.1 Deltaproteobacteria bacterium | reverse complement strand
ATTTTTCTACTTCTAAAGCTATATTTTGAAGCAGTTTTAGTGGCTAAATTGGTCAATTGTCACTACACTAAAAATTTTTTGATCAATTAAATCAATAAGTTATTTTTTACAAAATCACGATCGGGAAGATTCAGGAATTAGTTTCACAAGGCCAGAAGGAGGAAGGCGTATTAGTTATACGTCGACGACTGATAACGCAGTGAAATTATTTATCTGGAAATCTATAGCATAAGTGCTTGACTTCTTATGAACTTATGTTTAATAGAATAATATATGGGATTATCAGTTATTGCATGGAGGATTATAGATGAATAAATTGGAACTTATTTCAGTCTTGAAAGCTGAGGCTAACATTTCAAAATTAGAGGCAGCAAAGGTTGTTCAAGTATTTTTCGACAGCATGGCGGACGCCATGGCTAAAGGAAAGCGTGTCGAAATTAGAGGCCTTTGCAGTTTTTTTGTTAAAGAATACAAAAGCTACACAGGGAGAAATCCAAAAAGCGGCGAGAAGGTAATAATAAAACCAAAAAAACTTCCTTTTTTCAAATCAGGGAAAGAACTGAAAGAACGGGTAGATAATTAAATTTGTGTCCTGGTTTGAATCAATAATAGATCAAGAACAGCCAATAAGACTTTTAAAAAACATTCTTCTGAACATGACCATTCCTAATGCCCTTCTTTTTACCGGTACTGACGGAATTGGGAAAAGCACTACTGCTCTAGCTTTTGCAATGGCATGCAATTGCGGGGGGGAAGAAGTCCTGCCAACGGCGGATCCCTGCGGTCGTTGCAGATCATGCAGGAAAATCCAATCAGGTAACCACCCAGATATAATTCGAGTTGAGCCGTTTGGTCCTTTTATCAGGATCAAACAAATCCGTGACATTTGCGATACGCTTTCACTGAAGCCATACGAGGCAAGATTGCGTATCGTTATAATTTCCGATGCCCAGGCCATGAATCCTCAAGCAGCTAATGCTCTGCTTAAGGTGCTGGAAGAACCACCTGCGCGAACTGTTTTAATACTTACTGCCGTGCAGACATCTGATTTGCTTCCAACAATTGTATCGCGCTGTCAGCATATCAGATTTAGCCCAATTCATAGAGAAAAGCTAAAGACTTTTCTGGTTGAAAAACATGGGGTTAATGCTGAAGATGCAGCAATATTTTCAGCCTTGGCGAACGGGAGTATGACCAAGGCTCTTTCTATGATAAAAAAGAATAGCCAGGCGAATTGGATTTGCCTAAGGGACTGGCTGTTAAATATTATTGGATTGGAAAAGACCGGACCTTTGTCTTTAGAGCCAATTATTATACTTCTCTCATTTGCGGAAAGATTATCAAAAAACAAAGAAATCATTCAGGACTCTCTTGAGATTATTAAAACTTATTTGCGTGACCTGATTATTTATAAATATAGTCCTGAAAAAATTATCAATAAAGACTTGATCCGCAAGATTCAATATGCCTCACAAAAAATTGCGGTCAAATCGCTTCTTTCAAAAATAGAAGCCATTCAGACAGCACAGAAAGATATACAGGCAAACACAAATTTAAGACTGACTCTGGAAGTAATGATGTTGAGGCTTGAAAAATTTTGAATATGAGAAAAATCGTTAAAATAAGATTTAAACCTGCAGGTAAACTTTATGACTTTGACTGCGGTGCGTTTGTTTTAAATAAAGATGACAATGTGATTGTTGAAACCGAGCAGGGGCTTGGTTTAGGGGTTGTTGCCATTTCACCTCTCCCCTATGAGGAAAAGTTGTCAAACAGGCCTTTGAAACAGGTTTTCCGTTTGGCTAATGAAGAAGATTTTAAGCAAAGAAAGAAAAATCTTGTGACTGAAAAAAAGGCTCAGGCTTTTTGCCTTGACTGCATAAAACAATTAGGGCTTAAAATGAATCTTTTTTCTGTTGAAAGCACCTTTGATGCAGGTAAATTAACATTTTTTTTCACTTCTGAAGGCCGTGTGGATTTTCGGCAATTGGTAAAGATGCTTGTCAAAGAGATCGGGGTAAGAATTGAGATGCGGCAGGTGGGGATACGCAATCAGGCCAAGATGTGCGGTGGCATAGGGAGATGCGGGCGTGAAATCTGCTGTTCGGCATTCATAGAAAAATTCGGTCCTGTATCCATACGTATGGCAAAGGACCAAAGTTTGTCCTTGAACCCAACCAAGATATCCGGCATGTGTGGTCGCCTTATGTGCTGTCTGACTTTTGAACATGAAACTTATCAAAAACTGAGGGGAAAATTTCCAAAAATCGGCAGATTAGTGAATACATCCGGCGGCAAGGGCAAAGTTATTCGTCACAACTTAATATGTAACAGGCTGACCGTTCGTTTAGATAGTGGTCCGGAAATAGAGGCCAGCTTAGATGAAATTATAACCTAAGATAAGCGATTAGCTCTTAGCAATTAGCTGTTAGCTCTTATTATTTCAGTTGGTTACCAACGATTCGATTTCCACCCATTGGGTGAAATGTTGACATCTATCAATATATTGAAATTATTGTCCTAAATGCTAATAGCTTAATTCAGGTATAAGTATAAAAGGAAAGGAATAGGGAATGCCAAAGCCCTTTTATATAACAACGCCCATCTATTATGTTAATGCAAGGCCTCATCTGGGGCATGCTTATTCTACTATTGCTGCGGACGTTGCGTGCCGATATAATTTAATGCGCGATAGAGAGACTTTCTTTCTTACCGGTACTGA
>JAUWQK010000133.1 GCA_030611115.1 Deltaproteobacteria bacterium | reverse complement strand
TCATCTCATCATCCGTAAACTTCTGAAGATATGCGATCAACGACTTCTCATCAGTTTCACGGTCCAGCCCAAATACTATATTTTCTTCATCATAATTATTTACAAAATTATGTGTGTGTTTCGACATAAATAACCCCATTCATCAGAAATTTACAAACTCAAAAAGCAAGTTGTCAACGACCTGAGGTGGCGGGCACTTAAATTTAAAACGGCTGACTGTTTGAGCGTATTAGTGAGCCTTAAGAAAAAAGAGGCGCTTTTGTATATCCTTGTTAAAAAATATGAATTCGAGTCATAAGGATCAATTTTTTTAAGCAATATGAATACTCTTTTTCTTTAGGCTCACTTATGCGTGAGTTTCAGACGTTCTTAAATTTAAGTGCCCGCTGCCTCAGGTTAATTTCATAATGAGTTTGTAAATTTCTGATATCACAATTTCTCAAGCAGATCACAAAACAGCCTTACCCCAAAGCCGGTACCCCCAACCCCGCAGTATGCATTTCCCTTTTTCATATAAGAAGGACCTGCAATATCAATATGTGCCCATCTTGTATCTCCGACAAACTCCGACAGAAATAAAGCTGCTGTGATTGCACCGCCCCATCGTGAACCGGCAATGTTTTTAAAATCAGCAAAATCGCTTTTAAGATCTTCTTTATAATCATCCGGCAAAGGCATATGCCAGCATCGCTCATGGGTTTTTTCACCCGAGCTGATAATAGATTGAGCTAATTCATCGTCAGATGAAAACACCCCTGCTATCTTCTCGCCCAAAGCAATCACGCATGCCCCTGTCAGCGTTGCAATATCTATGAGAGTCTCGGGTTTATATTTCTTAACCACATAAGAAATAGCATCAATCAATATAAGTCTGCCTTCAGCGTCTGTATTTAATATCTCCACGGTTTTGCCTGAATAACTTTTTACTATGTCTCCCGGACGTGAAGCATTACCTGAAGGCATATTTTCAACAACAGGAATAATTCCAATTACTTTAGTTTTAGGCTTGAGTTTAGCCAAAGCAATAAGGGTTGCCGCAACTGCAGCAGCTCCGGACATATCGCTCTTCATTTCCTCAAGACTTCCTGTTGGTTTTAAATTTATACCCCCGGAATCAAACGTTACACCTTTACCGACAAGAGCAACCGTCTTTTTTGCACCCTTTGGATTATATTCAAGAACTATCATTCTCGGCTTGCTCTCACTGCCTGCAGCTACTGCCAGCATTGCTCCGAACTTCTTCCTTTTCAGTTCTTTTTCATCAAATATTTTTACTTTCAAATTTTCTTTTTTAGCAGCGTCGGCAATTATTTTTGTGAATTGTTCGGGTTTTTTATCGTTAGAAGGTGTATTAATCAGATCCCTGGCGAAAATAGTACCTTCACAAATAGTGGTGATGCTCTTCAATATTTTGCCGGAACTTTTAGCCACATCAGGTGTAACCAGAAAAAAAATCTTCTTAAGCGAACTATATTTTTTCTCATCCTTATATTTATCAAAGAGATGATTCCCAAGGTAAGCTCCTTCAATTATAGCCTCAAGAGGTAACGGCATCTCTATTTTGATCTTCTTTGCCGAAGGGCAACCAATCAGCACTTCAGTGAGCTTCATGTTAATACATTTTTTTACTGCCTTGCCTGCAAAAGCGCGTAAAGATTCTGTATTTAATTTTTCCAGCTTGCCAAGCCCCATAAAAATCACTCTGCCCGCTTTAATCTCCGGCGGAGTGTAAAAAACAACTTCCTCGCCCTTGTCCCCCTTGAACTCCTTAAGCTTTTTCGCTTTTGTAATCAGCGAAGATACTGTTTTGTCATCATGTATATCTCTGTCCTCACAGACAGGTATAATTAGAGTTTCAGTTTTTACTTTCTTCAGGTCAATTGACTTTAATGATAGCACGTTTCACTTCTCCTTTTGCTTTAAAACAATTGTAATACTTCACCACGAAATTACACTGAATTATCAAAATATTCTTCTCAACATTGCAAACCATTCGATTTCGGATTTGTTGTATCGCTTTGCCCTATCAATTCATCCAATCGTTTCAGACACGGACAAACAAGTTTGTCCATGCCACCCGAGTAGCATTACGAAACAAATCGCCGCAAAATGAGCTTCGAATATATTTTCAAAAAGTGTTGCCAATTCATGCCCTGATATGCCACCATAACCTGCTGCATACTACGCTGATGCAAGGTTTTTCAGATATGATATTTTCTCCCACGAAAAGTCTTCAAACCAGCAGGGAAATATCGCATTATTCGTAAACACAGGATCAGCTTCAAGATCATAACTGGAAGAAGCAACGGCCCTGTCCCATAAAGCAGTATGAGGGACCGGGGAATAATGTGCAAGCACAGGTGTTATACCATTTCTTTTTACCTCTTCTATAGACTCTTCCACCGAACTTATTGTCTGCCCCGGCAGACCTGTCAGCAGATACGCTCCCACCTGATTCTTTTGAAAACCAGCTTTATTCAGGCAGGCAACAGCTTGTTTAAATTCTTTTGCTGTCACTTTGCTGTCAAGTTCTTTTCTATTTTCAAATGTAGCTGTTTCCAGACCAAGCCGAATGGTTTTGAAACCAGCCCTGAACATCAAGCCGGCTGTCTTCTCTGAAATCTCACGAATATGAACCGCGTTTGGCGTATGAAAGCGAACATTAAGATTTTCTTTAATCAAACCTTCAAATAATATAACAGCGTGTCTTTCCGCATCAACAAGAAGAGCGTCATCATAAAATACAAAATCTTTTACATTATATTTAAAATGCCAGTGCTTTATCTCTTCGATAAGAGAAAGCGGACTGCGCAGCATTCTTTTTGGATTTAAAAAATGCGAAGCACAATACGAACAGGAAAACGGGCATCCCTTAGATGTAAGAATTGGAATATATGAAATTTTTCTCTGCACGTCAAATGCAGGATATGGAAAGGTGTCAAGATCATCCGGATCAAACTTCGGACTCACAGAAAAACCTGTATGATTCTCCGCAAGCTTTAAGATATATTTCTCGCCGGGACCGGTCAGAACAATATCTGCACCTGAATGCGTTACAGCATGCTCATTGCAAAGACCGGCATATATACCCCCAAGAATAACGATAATGTCTGAATAAGTTTCTTTTATAATTCTTATGGTTTCCTTTACGCCGGGATACCAGTAAGTCATAAAAGAAGTGACAAGGACAAGGTCTGGTTTTGGTATGAGTTCAAGTTCCTCCCTGAACCATTCCAGCATAATACCGTATCTGGAAAAGTTCCGGGGAATATGTTCAAGACCTTTGGGTTTTGGAATCGTTGTTTTTAAAAACGGGCCCCTTCCGTTTCTTGTATAGGGGTCAATGTGAGGTGCTTTTGGATGAAATCGGTCAAGGCAGTCTATGTATGTTGTTGAAAATCCATGCTGCCGGAGTATTGATGCAAGACTGAGAAGCCCAAGAGGTTTGGCCCAGAAATCGTATGCCGCAAAATCATGAATCCAGGGATTTACCAAAAGAATATTTGGAGTATCGTATTTCACTTAGATGAAAAGTTAAATTACCACCCCCAGAGTAGGTGGCTTGTTTATATTAGTCCTCAAAGGTACCCTGACAGCCTACTGTGCCTAAAATGCCTAAAATGCCTAAAATGAGCTAAAGTGCCTAAAGTTGTTGTACGCCTTCGGCGTGCTGATTGATAAACAAAACCACAAGGATTTGCAATCACTCTCTTGCCAGTGCATTGAGAGCGTAGAGTAACCCACCTGCCGACAGGCAGTTATAAAATGGCAGAATTCCTTAACTTTAGGCATTTTAGCTCACTTTAGGCACTTATAAATCCTCAGGATGTTGGGAAGTATTTCATTGATGTTTTCTTCAATTCCCTGCGGCTGAAAAGAAGCTTGTATGTATCCACGGAAGCTGCTTCAGACATTTTACGGGCTGTTTCACGGCATGATTCTTCATCCCTGGCATGAATCATGGTATATAAATTATAAGGCCATTCATCAGAGGGATTGCGTCTGTAACAATGTGAGACTTCTTTAAAGGAAGCCATCTTTTTACCCACCTCATCAATGCGGTCTTCGTCAACCTTCCACGCAGTCATTGCGTTAGCTTTAAAGCCTGACTTCTGGTGCCGGATTGTTGCGCCAAAACGTCTCATTACGCCTCTTTTGCAAAGATCTTGCAAAGTATCCAGAAGGGCTTCTTCGGGAATCCCCAGCTTCTCTGCGATTTCAAGATATGGGCGCTGCGTAATGGCAATATCTCCCTGTATTAATGAAATTATCTTTTTTTCAAGTTCAGTAAGCATATGACAATATAAAAAATTATATAAAAAAAATCAAGTTTTTTTAGGATAAAACGTTTTGAAACAGCCTTATTTATTGGTAACTACTCACGTAGTCAGGCTGAAGGGGTCGAATGAACACGATTGCCGTACTTTGGCGAAAATATCTGATTCTTGTATCAAACATGACTTTTAATGCGTTTTTTCCTAACAGTCTTCAGTCTTCAGCCTATCCCTGCTCTTTACCCATAAGTTATCTTTCCATTAGCAATTAACAGTTATCAATTGATTATTAATTATTATTATTGGCTTTTGGGGCATAAATATAAAAACATAAAACAAATAATCAATAATCAATTGTTAATAACTAATTGTTAATTAAGGATAAAAATATGTCTCGACACTTATGGGTAAAGGCCAGGCCTATCCACCTGAGTAGTTACATTTTTTGCATCATTTTT
>JAUWQK010000101.1 GCA_030611115.1 Deltaproteobacteria bacterium | reverse complement strand
GGGCGATCACAAGGATCGCCCCTACTGTTACCTTTTTTCCCGTCGTGTTTTAAATGAAGCTGCATTTGGTAAGTTTAGGTTGCGCAAAAAATCTTATTGATAGCGAGGTTATGCTGGGACGCCTTGTTAACGCAGGTTGGGTAATTACAGATGATCCTGCTGAAGCAGAGATAATTATTGTTAATACCTGTAGCTTTATTGAACCGGCAGTCAATGAATCAATAGATACCATCCTTGAGCTGGCAAAGTTTAAAGAAACCGGAATTTGCCGACACCTTGTCGTTACAGGATGCCTTCCCGAACGTTTCAGAGAAGAAATAGTACATGCCCTTCCGGAGGTTGACATCTTCCTGGGTACAGGTGCTTTTGACAGAATTGTCCATGCAGTCAATGGTTCTTCAGATTTTTCAAAATGTCTTCTCCCTGACCCCAATTTATTGACAATGCAGACTAAAGAAGCGCACAGGGTTCGAAGTTCATCCCATATTGCCTATATCAAAATTGCGGAAGGATGCAGCAGGCATTGTACATATTGTATTATTCCCAGGCTGCGGGGGAAATACAGAAGCCGCAATCATGAAGATATTATCGCAGAAGCGCGTTCGCTTGTTCTGTCTGGCGTAAAAGAACTGATAATTATTGCCCAGGATACAACGAGCTATGGTAAAGATCTGAATATGTCCGTTGATTTAAGCGGGCTGCTTGAAAGTATTTCAGATATATCTGATGATGTATGGATAAGGCTTATGTATGGATATCCGGAAAGCATAGATGAATCAATTATAAAAACTATTGCGACATACGATAATATTTGCACTTATTTTGACATTCCGGTACAGCATGTCAGTAATTCCGTTTTAAAAAGAATGCGTCGAAAATATACACGTGATGACTTATACAGGCTGTTTGAAAAGATCAGAGAGGCAGCTCCAGATTGTGCGCTGCGAACAACAGCTATAGTGGGCTTTCCTGGAGAAACAGACAAGGACTTTCAAGAGTTGTTTGATTTTGCAGAAGATATTTGTTTCGATCATTTAGGCGTTTTTTTATATTCTGATTCCGAAGATCTGCAATCTCACAGGCTTTCCAACCATGTTTCGAAGAACACAGCAAAGAAAAGACATGACCGGCTGATGTCTCGCCAGGCAGATATATCTTTGAAAAACAACCAAAAATACACAGGAAGAGTCCTGAAAGTTCTGGTGGAAGAAAAATCAAAAGACAATCTATTTATCGGCAGAACATCTTTTCAGGCTCCTGAGGTAGATGGAATTACATATATTAATTCAAAGCAGTTGCAGCCGGGCAGATTTGCCGGCATAAAGATTACAGATGCTTTTGAATATGATCTGGCTGGGAAAACAGTATGAGCGACCTGAAAAATAAAATACTTTCCATGATAAGTGAGGACATTGAAGAGATTGAATGCGCACTTAAAGAGAACTTAAATCCCTACCTTGATCTGGTTTCACAGGTAGCGAGTCATATATTGTTTTCAGGGGGCAAGAGATTAAGGCCCATGCTGATGATTCTTTCAGCAAGAATTTGTGGATATAAAGGAGAAATGGATAAAACGTATTCCACAATTTTTGAATACTTGCATGCTGCTACCTTACTGCATGATGATCTTGTTGATGGGGCAACTCTGCGGAGAGGGAAACCTGTGGCGCATTCAATATGGGGAAATCCTATAACAGTGCTGACAGGGGATTTCCTTTTAGGGCGTTCGCTCTCAATTGCGGCTGAAACGGGGCTTCCCAAGGTAATTAAAATTATTACAAAAATTACCGAGGACATGTCCCAGGGAGAAATACACCAGTTAATTAGAATGGGAAATTTAGACCTGACTGAAGATGAGTATATGGAGATAATCCGGCGCAAGACCGCTGTACTCATGCAGGGAGCATGCTGGACAGGCGCCCTCATTGCAACTGCTTCGGAAAGAGAGGAAAAAGCCCTTTCAGAATACGGTTTTAATCTGGGGATTGCTTTTCAGATGGCGGATGATTTGCTTGACTATACATCGGATACAAGCATCCTTGGGAAGGAGATCGGAATAGACCTGAAAGAAGGAAAACTTACACTTCCTGTAATATATTCTTTAAAAAAAGTTAATTCTAAAGACAGGATTATTATGGAGAAAATAATTACTGATAAAAACTTTTCTTTTAATGATTTTAAAATATTGATAGGATTATTAGAAAAATGCGGAGGGCTTGAATATACAAAAAGACTTGCATCAGAACATATTGAAAAGGCAAAAAAGTCTATTTTGTTCTTTAAACCTTCTGCAACAAAAGATTTACTTTTAACTATAGCTGATTATGCTCTGGTTCGTGAGGCTTGATTATATGTATTTTTCTTTATTGATTCGAAGATTGCTTTTTACGGTTTTTATACTTGCAGTTGCCGCAAACTTATCAGGTATTGTTAATGCTGAGGAAAATGCTTCGGAAAAAATTATTGAGGTAATAGGAACGGGCGCAATTCAAGGCGGTGATGTTGCAAAAGCGAGGGATCGGGCGATTAAAAACAGCCTGGTTTCCGCGGTTGAGTTTGCTGTTGCGGATTTTTTGCCCCTTGAGTCGATGATACGGAATTTTGAAACATTAAATGAAATTCTCTATAATAACTCTTCAGAATTTGTTACATACTACAAAGTCCTTACGGAATTAAAATCCGGAAGAACATACAGAGTACTTGTTCAGGCGACGGTATCAATTGATGCAATCAAGGAAGAATTGATAAGCGTAAACATAAAGGTTTACAAAAAGAACTTGCCTGAAATTCTTTTTTTAATTGCGGAGCAAAATTTTAGCGACATCTCGCCACGTTACTGGTGGTCGAAAGATTTAACTTTTGTTAAAGGTTATACGGAGATTGCCATGACCGAGAAGATGTTAAAAAATGGGTTCTCTGTAATTGATCAAAAGAGTCTAATAATAAATGAAGAATTTGAAACTTTAAAAGATAAAGCTGACCTCAGCAATCAGGATGCTGTGAGCCTGGGAGCTATTTTGCAGGCAGATGTGGTAATAGTGGGAAATTCTAAAGCAGCTATAGCTCCAAACATTATGGGAGGAGATATAAAATCATTTAAAGGCACTGTGCTTGCCCGCGCCTTAAGAACAGACACAGGCGAAGAAATTGCTTCTACCATCCAGACAGCGGTATCAGTTAATAAAGATAATATCGCGGGTGCAAAGGATGCGCTTTCAAATGCAGGATACCTTGCAGGCAGCGACCTGGCTTCACAGATAGTCATGAAATGGCATGAAGAGGTTAAAAAGAGCATTACAACTCTTGTGATCATTGTTGAGGGGACCAGAGCTCTATCAAACTTTGTCATTTTTCGCGCTGAATTGAACGAAATACCTGGTGTTGATTCACTACAGACAAGCGAAATGAAAGCTGATGAGGCAACCATAGTTATAAATTTTCAGGGAAACGCCAAGGAGCTTGCAGATGCCTTGATGTTGAAGAATTTTGAATCATTTGGTATTAATATATATGAAATCTCTCAGAGCCATTTAAGAATCAGACTTGTTTCGGGCTAAAATAAATTGACTATAAACATTCCTAATATTTTAACTGTCATCAGAATATTGCTAACCCCTCTTTTTGTTATTTTTCTGCTGAAAAATTTATTTTCATTTGCTCTTTTGGTCTTTACCATAGCTGCTATAAGCGACGCTTTAGACGGACTTTTTGCAAGATATTTTAACCAGCATACTGTGTTAGGGGCTTACCTTGATCCTATAGCAGATAAGCTCCTTTTAGCTTCGGCTTTTGTGAGCCTGGCAATTCTTAAAATAGTACCTGGCTGGCTGACAGTTCTTGTAATAAGTCGTGATATTTTGATATTCTTAGGGGTTGCTATTTTTGCAATGATGAATATTAATTTTGAGGTAAAGCCGAGTATCGTCAGCAAATGTACTACCGTTGCTCAACTTTCCACAGTTTTTTTAGCCCTCCTTAATCCGAAGCTCCCTGATTTTTATATGATTCAATGGTCATTATGCTGGCTCACGGCCGGGCTTACAATAATATCGGGCCTTCATTATCTTTACATGGGTATGAATATTCTTCAGAATGCTTCGGGAAATAGTCAGGTGCAAAAATAATTCAATGAACGGGGATCAGCTTTCAAAATAATTCTGGAGGCTAATATGTCAAAGAGGGTAAGAGTTCACGCAATAATAAGCGGCAGGGTTCAAGGAGTTTTTTTTAGAATGGAAACAAAACGTGCGGCAGACAACTGCGAGGTTTTTGGATGGGTAAGAAACAGAAGAGATGGGACAGTTGAAGCCGTTTTTGAAGGTAATGAAGAAAATGTAAACTCAATTCTTGAATGGTGCAAGGACGGCCCGCGCCTTGCTGATGTTAAGAAAGTGGATGTGGAATTGGAAGACTATACAACAGGTGACTATTATGAGTTTGAACTCAGATACTAAGCTATAGACTTTCAGATAAATAATTTCACTGTGTTATCAGTCGTCGACGTATAACTAATACGCCTTCCTCCTTCTGGCCTTGTGAAATTAATTATCTGAAAGTCTATAGTCCTGAGAAAAAGGCGGTTTATTTAAAATTAACAAATTAAATAAACCGCCTTTAAATTTAGATTAAACTATATGGCAGTTTTTAGTTTCTTGCCGGGCCGGAACTTAACAACATTGCATGCTTTGATTTTAATCGGTTCGCCTGTTTGAGGATTACGGCCTTTACGAGCTTTTCTGCGGACTTTTGAAAAAGTTCCAAATCCCACAAGAGTAACTTTGCCGTCTTTTTTCTTTAGTGCCTTTGTTACACCATCCATGAAAGAATTTAGTGCACCTGCTGCTGCGACCTTGGAAATACCAGCATCGTTTGCCATTTTTTCTACTAATTCTGCTTTTGTCATAGTCATTCCCCTTCTTTGTTATTGATTAATAACGATACAACCTCCTGTTTTATCAGCTCCATATAGCATGCTTTTTTTAATGTCAACACAAATCAGCACCATATAAGACTTTTTCGATAATATTTAATGTTAACATGTTATATGGTTATATCTGCGGCTAACCTTTTTTAAAAATTCTATATTATATGAGCATGACAAATAAAATTGTGACTACTCACGTAGTCAGGCTGAAGCTGTTTAGGCTGAAGGCTGAAGGGGTCAGAAGAGCACGATTGCCGTACTTTAGCGGAAACATCTGATTCTTGCACCAAACATGGCTTCAAAATGCACTTTTTCCTAACAGTCTTCAGCCTTCAGCCTATCCACCTGAGTAGTTACTTATAATGTTTTCGAAAAAGTAAAATTTTATTCGCTTCAAGTATAATAAAATTCAAACCATGAAAAACTCACGCATAAGATATTGTAAAGAAAGAACTTGCCATGAATAGAAAACAATAGTTACAGTTCAACAATATTTTAAAAAGAATGACAACATCATCATAGGTTCTTTCTTAACAATATCTAATGCGTTCAAACAGTTTCCTGTTTTGAATTTTATTATACATGAAGCTCATTTCAGTCGATTTGTTTCATAAAGTTAAAAAGTCTTTAAATCTACGGCAAAGTAAAAAGCTTCAGTTTCAAGGCGCGCAAATCCTGAGGAGAGAGGCTTACTTATAGCTACGCCGCAATGACTAAGGATGCAGCGCAACGCAGAAAATGGACTTTTTACGAAGCCGTTAATTGTGACGGGGTTATTTATGTCAAAACACACACATAATTTTGTAAATAATTATGATGAAGAAAATATAGTATTTGGGCTGGACCGTGAAACTGATGAGAAGTCGTTGATCGCATATCTTCAGAAGTTTACGGATGATGAGATGA
>JAUWQK010000155.1 GCA_030611115.1 Deltaproteobacteria bacterium | reverse complement strand
CTCCAGACATGGCTTCAAAGTGCGCTTTTTCCTAACAGTCTTCAGCCTTCAGCCTATCCACCTGAGTAGTTACTAAATTATATTTATTCATGGTATAATTTATACGGTTGAGCAATAAAAACTGCTGAAAGATCCTCAATGAAGCCTCAAAGCTTTAAAGATAAAGCCATAAGGTTTGCAAAAACCTGGTATCTGGTCGCCCTGGCAGCCATTGGTGCCCTTGCGGTAGGAACAGGTGCTTTTGACTTCAATTCCACCGTAACGTCATGGTATATATTATTACCAGGTACTGTTATAATTGCCGCCGGTCTTTTGGACATCGCACACCGCCTGAAAGGCCGTCTGCCGGCTCATTTTCCAGCACAGATTCAAGGCCCGCTTCTCTGCACAGTAACGGCATGGATGCTGTTGCGAATGTCCGGCCCTTATTCAAAACACTCAATCATTATTCCAGCAGGATTTATCGCCTGGCTTGTCACAACATATCCTCCTAAAGTTTTTCTTTTTCCCATTTTGTTCGCTTTTATAATGGAAGCAGGCCTGACAATTACCGGCCGGCAATCAGTAGCTGGATTGGCTCTCAATATGCTTCTTTACGGGCTGATAGCCGTATTCCTGGTCTTCTTTGCACGCAGCCAGGCGTATCGCAAAAAACTGGCCGGCTTAATCGCCAGAGCCAAAAAGAAATCAGATAATAGGGAATACGCCAAAGATTTAGGAATAACCGCACCCGGACCTTCCATACTTGAAACCCTGCCGGAATTTGAGGCAATAGAAAATAAGGAGCAACCCGGTGTCTCAACCATAGAAACTATTACCGACTCCTTTGATCTGCAATTAGAACTTATCAGACAGGCTCTTAATCTCACGACTGTTGCTGTGCTATGGCCGGATATACAGGGGCGCGAACTCAGGCTGCGAAACATTTCGACTATTCGCAAAGACATACAGCCAGGCCCATACCCAATAGGAACCGGAATTACCGGTGCCCTTCTCAAAGATAGAAATGAAATTACTCTGTCGCCGGTTAGAGCTGACTTTTCCGGTCTGCCCTATTACATCAAAAAAGGAGGAGTCGGGAGCCTTTTAGCGGTTAACATACTGGATAATTTACAAGGAGAATCAAGCCCGGTGGACAGAAAAATTTCCGGTATTCTTTGTGTAGATCGCACGGAAAAATCGGACTGGAATGAGTCTGAACTCACGATTCTCAAGCTGCTGGGCAAAAAACTCTCCCTGGATATCAATATGGGAAGGCAGCTTTACACTATGAACCGTGAACGAAATGCTTTTCAGCAAGTCTGCATAGGGCTGCGTGAACTTAACAGCGTTCTGGGTCTGGAACCTGTCTTCGATGCCTCTATCAAAGCTGTCACAACACTGGTACAGACTGATTTCATTGCTATCAGCCTGCTTCAGGGCGAATACCACTCAATTGTCAGGGCTGAAGGATTGCATGCAAAAAATTTACAAGGGATGGAATTTTCAAAAACCGAAGGAATAGTCGGCCAGGTCATGAAAATCAACCGCTCTCTGCCGGCAAGAGCCGAATACAGAGGGCCGGCACCTATATTCAGCAAAGAACAGCGATTTCCGGACTTCGGCTCATTGCTTATTCTGCCTCTACAGAAAGAGAAAGGCGACTCAATAGGAGCGCTGACTGTTGCGGCCAGAAAACCCGGAGTATTTACCAGACATCGCAGAGATATACTTGAACTGATTGCTGCTCAGGTGGCCATAAAAATCGACCTTGCTCAGGCTCATGAACAGATAAACAAAATTGCTACAATTGACGGGCTCACAAATCTTGCCAATCACAAAACGTTTCAGCATGCTTTTGACGTCATGCTTAACCGCGCACAGCGAAGATCAGGTTATCTTTGTTTAATCTTATGCGACATAGACTATTTTAAACGAACTAATGCCCATGGACACCCTTTTGGCGATCAGGCTCTGAGAATCATTGCAGACACTCTGGCCGGAACAGTCCGAAAGGTTGACCTGGTTGCCCGCTACGGAAGTGAGGAATTTGCAATTATTCTCGAAGACTCTGATGAATACGGAGGTTTGGAGATGGCGGAGCGTATCCGCAAAAAAGTCGAGGCGCTGTCGCTGCGTCAGGATAATAATACAGTTAATATAAGCATATCTCTCGGTCTTGCGGCATTTCCGGATGACGGAGACAAAAAATCCCTGCTCATAGATCACGCGGATCGGGCTCTGTACAAAGCAAAGACAAGCGGCAAAAATTGTATAAAAACCTGGTCTGAAATAACTTAAAAAACCCATTATAAATGACGAATGAAGGAGGCCCTAACTGAGTTAGCGGTTTTTGTAAGCGTTCACGGAACATTGAAATTAGAAATTGGAAATTTGGCCTTCATGCTTTTGTACTGTTCTTTCCAATTTCTACTTTCCAATTTCAAGTTTCAAGCCGTGAACGGCTACCGGTTTTTTATAAGCTCTAACGCTTTTTTGAATTTATTGCTTATCAACTCCGTCATATCAACCGCATCTTCCAGCAGAAGGCCAACATCATTCATGCCTTTTTCTTTTGTCTTTTTTGCCCAATCTCTATAGTTTTCAGCATGATCATCATTATGCTTAATCCAGTGCTCAAGTAATTTGACCAATTTTTCATCAAATGTTAAACTAATATGTATTTCATGATTATGTTCATGGGTCATATGAGTTCTCCTTATAGTTGTAATTGTTCACAGTTCAAAGGTTTTTTTAAATGAATTTATTAACCTAAAAATCCATAGTTCTTTCTAACCCCATGAATTTTAAAGAAATATCCTATTGACCGAACCGTCATTCCCGCGAAGGCGGGAATCCAGCAAAATCAATGGGTTATGGATTCCTGCCTTCGCAGGAATGACAGAACTTTGGACTGTGCAGTAAATCACTTTATGTGTATAAATAGAGGTGTTAATACAGATGACCTTCCATTATAAACCTACAGGACATATGCCTTTTTTAGCAAAAAACATGCCATTGATATTATTATTGAAGTAATTACTTAGATATTAAATAGTTGCATTAATTGTATGGCAAAGCTAACTATGCTAATTCCTAAAAAATATGTTAAATTGGGAAGTAAATTACATAAATTTTATGATACTATGATATTTTTTACATAGTTTCAGGATGGGAAAGAGGGGCTACCAACTTAAGGCGGGACATTCCTTTAGGTTATAGTTTTCTCAAATAAGATGATGTGAAAAGTGTGTAGTTTTTGTTAAAATAAAATCATACAATTTGGAAAGTAGTACCCGTTCCGTGAACGCTTACCTTTATACTTTGATCAACCGTCAACTGTAAACTGTTAACCGTGAACCGTTTCTAAGGGCTCGGTAAAAAATAACTTGGTAGAATTTGCGCTCGAATTTGCCGTAGATTTAATCGATCTGATTGAGCAAAACCGCAGGAATAGCGAGCTATTTCGAGGACTTTTGCGATTGAAGATTGGTTAAAGATATGGTGAAGTCGGGATGCAAAAATGCCAAGTTATTTTTTACCGAGCCCTAAGCATCTTTACTTCTGATAAGCGTATAAAACAGCTCGATATTTTTTTTGTTGGGGCCGGGTCTCTTGTCAACTATAACTTTCCAGGAAGTATGCCCCTGTAACAGAAATAATACTTCTGTAATTTTTGCAATTATATTAGCCTGATCAGTTCCTGCCAGGTTGATGATTTCAGTTTCATGAAAAGTTACAGCGTCGTCTTTGTGCATTCCTTTTCCAAGGCCGTATAAAACTGATCCTTCGCCGATATCAATTAATGCACGGTTAAGAGCGGCAGATAGCTTTGGTGCGATAGGTGATAAATCCCTGTAAATCTGTTTTGCCAGTTCATAATTTGTCATTATATAGTCCTATGCAGTACTGTTGATTTGGCTCAAAAATCAACGGAAAATAATTATATCTATTCAGGTTGGTTAGGCTGAAGACTGAAGACTTTTAGGGAAAAGACTCCCGGAAGCCAATATTTTCTTAAAGCGGTCGGAAATTTTGGCCTAAACATAGATAATAACACTCAGAAATCATCTGTTTCCTTCAGTCTAAACACCTGAGTAGTTACAAATTATTTGGCTGAGGGACAAGGATTCGAACCTTGATTAACGGGGCCAGAACCCGTCGTCCTGCCTTTAGACGATCCCTCATTAAAATCTTATTTTGTAATAAATATATAGACTTTCAGATAATTCATTTCACAAGGCCAGAAGGAGGAAGGCGTATTAGTTATACGTCGACGACTGATAACGCAGTGAAATTATTTATCTGAAAGTCTATAATAAAATTAACAATTGAGTCAAGTTAATTTTAGTTAATTAA
>JAUWQK010000210.1 GCA_030611115.1 Deltaproteobacteria bacterium | reverse complement strand
ACTCGACCTGCACCAATCTCTTGCGCATCAAGGACTTGCGAAAAGTCTCGACATATCCATTGGTATGCCTACGCTTTTCGCAAACCTTGCTGCATCAAGATCTCGGCACATTTCTTCGCAAAAAATCGCTCAACTTAGGTTAAATTCTTTTGAACAGGTTTTTTCTTTTATTCATGCTTTGTGGAAAATTCAGGTATTAATTCCTTTAGCCATACTTCAGCTTCAGCCTTTGATCTGAATACTTTTGTTTTCCAACCAATTTGATCTACAAAGACTTCCCACATTCGAGTAAGACCAAACATAACATTTTTTGAGGCTATTAACGCAACAACAACGTCTGGATTTATCTCAGCAGCTATTTTATCCATGCCGGCTTTTGCTCTTATATTTTCAGTTTGCATAGATGCTTTATCAATGGATGTAAAGTCGATAACTGCATACTTAATCTGCTTTAATATCTCTTCGGATTTGAAAGTTTCTTTGCTTGCTTCTAACAAATCCTGCCCGGTTACAACCCCTTGTCCAAGCCAGCAAACTCCTATCCCATCGTCAAAGTAGCTGATCTCAATTGGCATATATCCCTTCCTCCTGCGATCTAAGGGCTCGGTCAAAAATAACTTGGCATTTTTGCATCCCAACTTCACCATATCGTTCATCGATCTTCATTCACACCTGATCTTAGTAAAATTGGCCTCGAAATAGCCTGCTATTCCTGCGGTTTTGCTCAATCAGATCAATGAAATCTACGGCAAATTTGGCCGCAAATTCTACCAACTTATTTTTGACCGAGCCCTAATCCATTTCTTACCGGCAGGTGTGGAGCGGCAGCGGAACACCAACCAAGTGAAGAAAATTGTGTACGCCCGGCATGGGCGTGAACTTATGGGGTGAAAGATCCCCCTATACATGAACCCTGTTAATATTTGATAACTACTCAGGTGGATAGGCTGAAGGCTGAAGACTGTTAGGAAAAAGCGCAGTTTGAAGCCATGTTTGGTGTAATAATCAGATGTTTCCGCTAAAGTACGGCAAGCGTGCTTTTCTGACCCCTTCAGCCTTCAGCCTAAACAGCTTCAGCCTGACTACGTAAGTAGTCACGAACTTAAATTCATATCCTTAACAAGTAGATACAACATTCAGTCATCTTTACTTGACAATAACGCCAAATGACATTATAACATATCAAAATGACACCTTGGGGAGATAATTATGCCTACAACCGTTTCAACTTTACTTGGGAATGAATTAGAAAGCATACACATTAAAAACCCACTTGATATTATTAAAATAAGTCAAAACGGATTAACAAAAGGGGCATTAAGCCGTATAGGAAAAGTTTTGGCTCTTACCCAAAAAGACCTTGCAGAATTAACGGCAACATCTTTAAGAACATTCCAGAGATATGAAAACGATAAAAAGTTAAATCCCATTGTATCAGAGAGTATGATTCAACTTACTGAAATAATCCGCCTTGGATTCGATGTGTTTGAAGATCGTGATACTTTCATAAAATGGTTAAATACAGCCAATAAAGCGCTGGGGCAAAGAAAACCGATTGAATTGCTGAAATTCAGAACCGGAAGCGATTTGGTTTGTAATCTTTTAGGCCAGATACAATATGGTATCGTAGCCTGATGAACGTATACCGTATCGGAAAGAAGAAATACATAAAGGATTTATCCGGCGAAGGAGCTCGTTTTTATGGCGGACGTTGGAATTACTCCGGATATCGAGTTCTATATGCCTCCGAATCTATACCGCTGGCAATTTTAGAGTATATTACTAAAACAGGAGCTGTTGAAGAAGAACTTATAAATCTGAGTATAGCTTATATAGAAGTCAAAGATGACGTAAGTTTTTCAACTATAAAGATCGAGGATTTACCTGAGGACTGGAATACATATCCTGTTCCCGAAGATTTGAAGAAAATTGGGACTGACTGGATAATTTCAGCCCAAAGCCTGATTTTGAAGGTGCCGGCAGTTAGTGCGCCTGATTCTTATAATATGCTAATAAATCCAGTTCATCCGGAATTTAAAAAGGTAAATTTATTAAAAGTATCAGAATATCAAAAATAATCACACAGCACACACCAACAGGATATGAAACGCATATTTTCATGGGTGTCCCTCTGGAATGGTTGGGTGTCCCTCTGGAATGGTAAAATATTTGGAGTAAGTCATGGGAAAATCAACTTAGTTTTTAGGGCAATTTGTAGTTTGTATCAATAATGTAGATTATCCGGCATCATTAGAACTCCATAAATTTATTGTGTGATTTCAGATGAAGATGCTGCTACGGAAGGGGATATTCGAGTTGTTGATGAAAGCGGAGAGGACTATTTATACCCTTCTTCCTATTTTGTTTCCATCCAAGTTCCTCAAATCCTTGAAGAGTCGT
Source organism: Deltaproteobacteria bacterium (assembly GCA_030611115.1). The sequence continues at coordinate 671 of JAUWQK010000210.1, read as the reverse complement.
TACTCAGAGCGTACTGATGTGAACAACTGTGCCGAACAAAATGATTGGAAATGGGATCAAATCTACGGTTGACCCCATTTCTAAATCACAAAAAGTTGAAAGCAATCTTGCAAAAGTGCAGAGAATAGAAAATTCATTGGAAATTATTCCTGTTAGTCAAGAGCTCGTTGAAATTTTTGGCTTGTTAAAATCAAATCTTGAAAAAAAGGGGAAATCAATTGACGATTTTGACCTCATCCTTGCTTCAACAGCCCTTTCACAGAATATGGTTTTGGTAACAAATAATGAAAAGCATTTTAAAAGAATAAAAGGTTTAGAATTAGAGAATTGGTCAAAAAAGATTCCCACCTATAAATCGTAGAAGAGAAAACATAACAACACACTGGTAATGACCGCAAGGGACTCGCGGATTGGTCGTCGTCTTTTCTTGCAAGCTTCCGAGGTATAATCTCATAATGAGTTTTCAAATTTCTGGTAATGTAATTCACTCTATAAAACATTCTTAAGGAAAAATTATACAGTGGAAAAAGCAAAAAACATTTCAATTAAAATGCCGGAGGATCTTAAACAATGCATCGCATTTCACGGTCACCTGTGTCCCGGCCTTGTTTACGGTTATCTGGTCGCCAAACAGGCTATAAACATTCTTAACCTCAAGCGGTCAAGAGATG
>JAUWQK010000237.1 GCA_030611115.1 Deltaproteobacteria bacterium | reverse complement strand
TAGAAAGAGTACGATTGCCGTACTTTAGCGGAAACATCTGATTCTTGCACCAAACATGGCTTCAAAATGCGCTTTTTCCTAACAGTCTTCAGCCTTCAGCCTATTCAACTGAATAGTTACCAATATAATATAATGAAAATATGGATATCAAGATGAAATTTAAACCGAATCCAGAATATCGTTTAATGGATCAAGTCCGTGAAGTTTTATGATATTATCCAAAAAGGTCTGAATGTGTACCGGTCCGTGTTAGATAAACGTTTTTGCTATCTGCCTTCCAGATTAGCAACCAATCAGGTTCGATATGACATTCGACATAACCTGAGTATTTGCCTTTTAAAGGATGAAGTTTATATTTCTGGGGTAGGGTGCTGCCTGATTGCGGTATTTTAACAATTTTTTGAAGAGATTCTAAATTCTGGTTACGCTTCTTAGCTCGATTGACATCCTTAGAGAATCTTTTTGTCCATATCAGTTTCCGGGAACTCATACATCAATCTTCTTGAACATTTCCTCAACGGTATCTGCTGACTCAAGATTGCGATTGTTTTCAATGTCATCCATAGCTTGCAGCGTTTCCTTGTTGGGCAGTCGCAAATCAAACGGAATACCCCTGTAATTGATAACCTGTTTCAAAAAAAGATTAACAGCCGAAGACATATTTAATCCGAGACCAGTTAGAATGATCCCTGCATTCTTTTTAATATCCTCGGTTGTTTTAATATTTATGTTTGTATTTTTACTCATAATTCAAACCTTTGCCCTAAAAAATATTTAAAAAAGCTGATTCTATATTTATTTCACAATGTATCACAAAATAAATACATTGTCAATACAAGGGTTGGCTGGTTGATAAAGATCAGCCACGGTGCTTATTTTAGACGACCGCTTCTTCATCAAAAGTCTGGACACCAAATTATTTGATTAGTGATTTTCTTTTCTTTAGAATTTTATAAATAGTGTCCCTTCGGCCAACACAAATCACATATACGGTTATCTCGTTATCTTCAGCCTCATATACAAGGCGATAGCCGACAGAGCGCAGTTTTATTTTATAATGGTTTTTGTATCCTCTTATCCTGGCAGAATCGATATGTGGCCTTTTCAGTCTATGCCGCAACTGCTTTTTAAATTGAGATTTAATTTCCGGGGAAAGCTTGCGCCACTCTTTCAAGGCGCTGGGCAGGAATTTCAGTTTATAACTCATCGATACCGACCTCAACGGCCTCTTTTTTTTCGTCCTTTCGCTCTTCGATGATACGGCCAAGCTCGATATCCTCTGCCAAATCCATCAACCTCTCATAAGTTTTAGCCGGCACGATGTAAGCGGTGGGTTTGTTGCGGTTCAGCAGTACAATGGTTTCACCGTGAGCGCTATCAATGAGAGCTTGCGGGTTTCGTTTCATGTCACTGATACTAGTCGTCAGTTCGGCATAAATTTTAATAAGCATATTAATCAACCCCCTTATAGGTATATTACATAATACTATTAATAGTGCTCTTAACGGCACTTGTCAACTTGATTCCTCAAGCGCAACGAGATTTTTTATTTTTTTGATGAAGGATTTTGGTTTTCTTCTTGAGTTGACGAAACCGGTCAAGGCTGATACTAACCATCTCGTCTAAACTTATCAAATGGTAACAAGGTCTTTACAGAGACTTCTTTGATTAACAGGATATTCAGGATTAAAACATCAAAACTCATACCTATAATTTTTTAGTCAATTCTTTGTATTTCATTATCTTGTTTATCCTGTCAGATTTTTTCAACGGGCTAAAGTTACATCAAATGAAAGGAGCTAATTCATAAGCGGACTTCAACGAACTATTTTCTATGACAGACATGTCGCTCTTGGTGCAAAGATAGTAGAATTCAGCGGCTGGGAAATGCCGATTTTCTATCCTGCCGGAATTTTGGAAGAGCATCTGGCTACACGCAAGAAAGCAGGGCTTTTTGACGTATCCCATATGGGACGTTTTATCGTCAAAGGAACAGGTGCACTTAAATTTCTTCAACACGTTTTAACTAATAATGCTGAAGCACTTAACATCAGGGAAACCGGCGCCCAGTACACGCTTATTCCAAATGAAAATGGAGGCGCGGTTGACGATGCTTATCTATATCGCTTTGTAGAGGAAGAGTATCTTCTGGTAGTCAATGCAGCTAATCTCGAAAAGGACTGGGAACACCTGAATTCACACCTTAAAGACTTTCAAGACGTTGAGCTTATCGACAAAACCAGCGATATTGCCATGATTGCACTTCAAGGACCCATGTCTCGATACATAATGGAAGAAATTATCGGGCCTGGCAAACTTCCCGAGGCTATCAGAAATGCCGTCAGCATTGTGAATATTTCAGGAGCCACGGTGAAAATAGCCCGCACAGGCTATACTGGTGAGCCTTTATGTTTCGAGCTGTTTATCAGTCGTGAAGATGCTTTGATGGTGTGGGACCAAATCATTGCCAAAGGAGCAGCCCCTATAGGTCTTGGCGCAAGAGATACGCTCCGCCTGGAAGCGGGCTTGCCTCTCTATGGTCATGAGCTTGGAATTGATCCTGATGGAAAAGAAATACCTATAATAGCCTGCCCACTTGCAAAGT
>JAUWQK010000025.1 GCA_030611115.1 Deltaproteobacteria bacterium | reverse complement strand
CTCCAGCTTAAAGCTATAAGAGAGGCATTAGCCGTTCAAGGGTTTAGTGGTTCAGGGTTCACGGTTCAAGGTTAAAAGCCGACTAACCCTGAACCTAACAACCTGAGTAGTTACGAAATATGAAGTGATCAAGCCAACCAACCGTGAACCGTGAACCGTGAACCGTGAACTGTGAACCGTGAACTGTGAACCGTCACTTTTTTATTGGAAAGATTATTTATGAGCTGTACGGATTCAGAGATAGAAAATAAACTGAAAAAGATCAAACTTCTGTTGCTTGATGTTGACGGTGTGCTCACTGATGGAAGTATAATTTACAATGACAACTCTGAAGAAACAAAAGTTTTTAATGTCAAGGATGGCCTTGGCATAAGGCTTTTAATGGAAGCAGGTCTTAATGTGTGCATAGTAACCGGCAGGAGTTCAAAAGCTCTTTATCACCGTTGTAAAAATCTTGGTATTACAATGTTGTTTGATGGGGTCAGAGATAAGGCTGCTGCGCTGGATATTATTTCTGAACAAACAGGTGTTTCTTCTGAAGAAATAGCATTTATCGGTGATGATTTGCCCGATCTGCCGCTTATGAGAATTGTTGAACTTTCTATAGCGGTAGCTGATTCTCATGAGGCGGTTTTGGAAAAAGCATGCATGGTAACTTCTGCAAAGGGCGGAGCTGGAGCTGTTAGAGAAGTCTGCGAAGCAATTCTTAAGGCTCAAGGACTCTGGGATAAAATTCCATTAGTGGCTGAATGGTTAAATATGAAGAGATCAAGGCAACCAACCGTGAACCGTGAACCGTGAACCTAATAACCTGAGTAGTTACCATGCTTTTTGTGAAAAACCAGAATCCCAGAAAATTGAAGTTCTTTTTAATTGCAATTATTATTATTTTATTAGGGATTATAATCGCGGTTTTTTCGACGTATCGCAACATTTTAGATGAAACTGCCGGACTTAAATCCGTGATACATAGCGCGGCAAAAATGTCCTTAGGCAAGCTTCATCACACTGCAATGCGTGATGGAGTGATTGAATGGAGCCTGGATGCAAGCTCAGCCAAGTTGCTTGATGAAAAAAAGCAGTTGATATTAGATGATCTTTCTGTAGTTTTTTATATGAAAGACGGGGAAAAAGCTTACCTTACAGCGGAAAAGGGATTTTTACATACAGAATCAAATGATATTGAAGTTGCCGGCAATGTTGTGGTAAAAAATGATAATTATGTGCTTAAAACCGAAAAATTAAATTACGAGCATACCCGTCGTATACTTTTTTCAAATGTTTTTGTGGAAATAAGCAGTGATTCGGAAAAATTAACGGCAGATTCAATTTCTTTTGATTTAAATACAAAAAAAACCATGCTTGAGGGAAATGTAAAGGGGATTTTCAGTGAAAATATTAACTTGTGACAGCTTTGCTGTCCGAAGTTTGTTTGTTCTGACTGCGACACTTGTAATTATAATTGGTTTTATGGTAAGGTTTGCTTTTGCCGAAGGAGAAGATTTAAAAGAAAATAAAAAGATTTATATTACAGCGGACAAGCTGATAGCAGATAGCGAGGTAAAATGCGCTGAATTTATTGGCAATGTCAGAGCTGTTCAGGAGGATACGGTTATTACCGCTGACAGGCTTAAGATTTTTTATAAAAAAGTTGAAGATAACAATAAAAACTTGACTTCGGATGAAGGGTCGATAGAAAAAATCATTTCGAGCGGCAATGTAAAAATAAATTTTGATGACAAAGTTGCCGTTGCAGAACATGCAGTATATACAAGTGAAACAGGTGTTCTCGTCTTAACCGGTCCGAATTCAAAGGTCACAAGCGGAACTAATTTTGTTTCCGGTGAGAAAATAACTATTTACAGAGCTGAAGACCGTATGACTGTTGAAAGCGGCAATGAAAAGCGTGTTGAAGCTGTTTTTTATTCCAAAGAATAAGTAACGGTTTACAGTTTACGGTTCACGGTTGACAAAAACAAAAAAAGTACTGATTATAACGGATTTGCGGGAAGTTCTGTGAACCGTAAACCGACAACTGTAAACGGCTACTAATATGTCAGTTTTGGCTTTAAAAAATCTGGTCAAAATATATAATGGAAGAAAAGTTGTAAATTCAGTCAGCCTCAGCGTAGAAAGCGGTGGAGTTGTTGGTCTTCTCGGTCCAAATGGTGCTGGGAAAACAACTACTTTTTATATGACTATCGGTATGATAAAATCTGATAAAGGCCAGGTTTTTCTTGACGATGAGGATATTACAAATTTTCCAATGTATTTGAGGGCGCGTAAAGGTGTGGGTTATTTACCTCAGGAAGCTTCGGTATTCAGAAAGCTTACAACAAAACAGAATATCATGGCTATTCTTGAAATCCTTCCTATCTCAAGATCGGAGCGGGAGGAACGTGCAAACATGCTTCTGGAGGAGTTGGGCATAAAAAATCTTGCAGACCAGAAGGCCGGTGTGCTTTCAGGAGGGGAGAGGCGGCGATTGGAAATTTCGCGGGCACTTGCAACGAATCCTTCATTTATACTTCTTGATGAACCTTTTGCGGGTATTGATCCTTTGGCGGTAATTGATATTAAAAATATTATAAAACACCTTAAAAATCATGGTATTGGAATACTTATTTCAGATCATAATGTAAGGGAAACGCTTGAAGTATGCAACAAAGCGTATATATTAAGTGATGGAAAGGTAGTTGAGGCCGGATCACCGGAAAAAATAGCTACAAGCGAAACCGCCCGCCGCATATATTTAGGAGACGAATTCAAATTATAAAATGGTACTCGAACTACGACAAGAGCTGAAATTAACTCAGCAGCTTATAATGACCCCGCAGCTCCAGATGTCAATTAAGCTTTTGCAGCTTTCCAGACTGGAGCTTGTGGAAGCAATTCGTCAGGAACTCGAGGAAAATCCTGCGCTGGAGGAGGTGCAGGATTTTGCCGATGAGGAATCGCGGGCAGATCAATCTGAGGCTGCATCTGATGATACACCTGCAATAAAAGAAGTTGAAATAGAAGAAAAAATTAACGATGATATTGACTGGAGCAATTATATTGATGAATACAATTCGACCGGAAGAATTTCTTTTGAAACCGAGAAAAAAAATACACCAAATTTCGAGTCATTTGTAGCCCGTAAAGAATCTTTGAATGACCATCTTCTCTGGCAACTGCTTATGACCTTTCCAACGGAGGAGGAAGAAAAGATTGGAAGCCTGATAATAGGAAACCTTAACAAGGATGGTTATCTTGATATTCCTGTTGAAGATCTTATCAACACGAGCGGTTCTTCATCCAATAAAGTTAATCAGCTATTATCACTAATAAAGACATTTGATCCAATAGGTGTCGGCGCAAGCGATCTAAAAGAATGCCTGCTGGTACAGGCAAAGCATTTTAAGCTGAATAATACCATAGTTACGGATATCATAAAAGACCATATCAATCATCTTGAAAACAAGAATTACAAAGCCATTGCCAGTGCCTTAAAAATTAATATCCAGGAGGTTGTTTCTGCCGTAAATATTATAAAAGAATTTGAGCCGAAGCCGGGACGGACTTTCAGCGTTGAAGAGCCTCAATATATTAACCCCGATATTTTTGTTTATAAACTTGAAGATGGTTTTTTGATATTACTGAATGACGACGGCGTCCCAAAACTTCATATAAATTCATATTATAAGCAGTTTATAAGTCGTGGCGGGAAACTTTCAGGTAAGGCAAAAGAATACCTGCAAGATAAGATACGTTCGGCATCCTGGTTGATAAAGAGTATTCAGCAACGTCAAAAAACCATCTATAAAGTGATGGAAAGCATATTGAATTTTCAGCGGGAATTTTTTGAAAATGGGATAGCACACTTAAAGCCTATGGTGTTAAGAGATGTTGCAGAGGACATAGGTATGCATGAATCGACAATCAGCAGAGTTACAACAAATAAGTATGCCTATACCCCGCAGGGCCTTTTTGAATTGAAATATTTTTTTAATAGTTCTATTAATCGCATCGATGGCGATTCAATAGCTTCTGCCAGCGTCCAGGAAAAAATTAGACAGATTATTTTAAACGAGGATGCAAGCAAGCCGTATAGTGATGAAAAAATTACAAAACTTTTAAAAGAATCAAACATAAATATTGCGAGGAGAACAGTAGCTAAATATCGGGAAATGATGGAACTTTTGTCATCCAACAAACGCAAACAATTTTAACCTAAAAATCGCTCAACTTAGTTAAGGAGGTTTTTTAGCATGCAGACATCTGTAACTTTTAAAAATCTTGATTCCTCTGAAAATTTAAAAACATATGTTCAGGACAAGCTTAATCGCTTTGATAAATTTCTTTATAATCCAGCAGAAGCTAAGGTTGTTCTTTCGGTTGAAAAGTTCCGCCATATAGCTGAAATTAATATTATTGGTGACAGGCTTAATATAAATGGCAAAGAAGAAACGGTTGATATGTATTCAGCCATTGATATGGTTTTAGACAAGCTTGAGAAACAGATTAAAAAAAGCAAGCAGAAAAACAGAGAACGAAGAATTGGAACAAAAGCCAGGGGAAAAGGCATTGTTGCCGAAGATACCGCCCCTGTGGATTTTGAAACCACAAGAGAAATAAAGGTCAAAAATATAGAATATAAGCCGATGGATGTTGAGGAAGCGGTTATGCAAATGGATCTTTTGAATAGTAATTTCCTTGTGTTCACAAATGCAAGGACAGAAAAAGTTAATGTCTTATATCAACGCAGGGACGGCCACTACGGTTTGATAGAACCCAGCAGCTAAAGGTGGCCAGCGTTTGAAAATTGAAAATTGAAAAGTGTATATTGAATATTGAAGGAATCCTGTTAATTGTAATCCACAGATTAGACAGATTTTTCTGCCTGTGCTTTGCACGCAGACAGGCGTGAGTTATGACTCTGTTGATTTACTCCGATTTTGAAAATCAGAACACAATATGATGTTGCCTGCTTAACTATTACACACAATATGTTGTGCCAATTTTTCTGAGAAGATAGTAAATCAACAGGGTCAGTTATTGGGTTTATTTAAATTGAAAGAGCGAAGCGATACCATAAATTTTCACTTTTCACTTTTCAATTGCTCTATACTGGTGTGATGTAGGTGTATATGATATGAAAATTCTTGATGTTTTGCCTAAAGAAGCAATTCTTTCCGACTTGAAATCACTTGACAAAAAAGGAGTTATTGAAGAGCTGGTAATTCCTGTTGCCGGTATTGCAGGTATTAATAAGGAGGAAATTGTTCGGGTTCTTATGGAGAGGGAAAGACTCGGCAGCACCGGTATAGGTGAAGGTATTGGAATCCCTCATGGTAAAATGAGAGAGCTTAAATCACTGGTTGTTAGTTTTGGCTTAAGCCGTCAAGGAGTTGATTTCGAGTCTATAGATGGACGACCTGCTCACATCTTTTTTCTTCTTGTAACGCCGGAGAATTCTACTGGTCTTCATTTGAAGCTGCTTGCCCGAATTTCCAGAATTTTAAAAAATGATCCATTTAAGGAGAGGCTGTTAAGTGCTGTTGACAGCGATGAAATTTTTTCCATCATCAAAGATGAGGACGATGAATTTTAACAAAATTGAATAACTTAAAGATAATTATTATTACAGGGCTTTCGGGTTCCGGTAAGAGCACTGCAATTGCAGCATTTGAGGATGCGGATTTTTATTGTGTAGATAACATGCCGGTTGATCTTCTCCCCAAGTTTCTGGAACTGCCGATAGAAGATGCCTCTGAAATTGCAGGGCTTGCCTTTGTAATGGATCTGCGCGAGAAAGGCTTGCTTTCCAAATATTCATCTGTTTTCGAATCCATCAGGCAAAAAGGATACAATTTTACAATACTCTTTCTTGAGGCAGATGAAAAAATATTATTACAGCGTTACAGTCAAACAAGGAGACAGCATCCTCTATCGCAGAACAAAAGCCTTCTCGATGGGATAAAAGCTGAGAAGGAGCAATTGAAAGACCTTAGAAAAAAAGCTGACAGAATTATCGATACTTCCCACTGTAATGTTCACGAGCTGAAGTCTATTGTCTTCAATATTGCGCAGAAAAGCAGGCAACTGGTACCAATGAGGATAAATATCCAGTCCTTTGGTTTTAAATATGGCACTCCTCATGGCGCTGACCTTATTATAGATGTTCGTTTTCTTGCAAATCCATATTTTGTGCCTGAACTGAAAGATTTGGATGGTGAAGCTGAAGAGGTCAAAAATTTTGTTTTGAATAATGAAAAAACTCCTATATTTCTTGAGAAGTATCTGGATTTGCTTGATTATTTAATGCCTTTATATGAAAAAGAAGGAAAGGCCTATTTAAAGATCGCAGTTGGTTGCACAGGTGGTCGGCATCGTTCCGTCATTATTGCACAGACCATATATGAACATATTGATAAACAAGGTAAACAGGTTGGGATTACACATAGAGATATAAGATTGTAAAACCTAAGTTTAGCCGCTTTTCTCACTCGACCAAAACCTGAGAAGGAGTTTTATGATAGGTATAGTTATAACTACACACTGTAATCTTGGAGATGCATTCATAGATGCAGCAGAATTCATTCTTGGAAAAAGGCCTGAGGCCATGGTATCGGTTTCAATAGATCTGAACGAAAACGCTGAAATTCTCCGTAAAAAAATTGCCGAAGGAATAAAAAAAGTCGATCAGAAAAAAGGCGTATTAATTCTTACAGATATGTTTGGAGGAACTCCTTCTAATTTAAGCTATTCATTTCTTGAAGAAGGACATGTGGAAGTATTATCCGGGGTAAACCTCCCGATTTTGATAAGAGCAGCCAATATTCGAGATGATGAAGACCTGGGCAGTCTTGTGGTAAACCTGGAGGCTTTTGGTAAAAAGAGTATATCTCTGGCAAGTGGAATTTTAAAAGGAAACAAGCGAAGATAAATTTTATTTATTGTAAAAGTTTACCACGGAAGGACACGGAGTTTCACTGAAAATTGTAAACAATGGGTAACGTTGCTATAAGAATATTAAATTTGAACTTAGATTCCGAGCCGATCTCTTGGCAGAAAACAAGGCCATAAAAAAAGATAACAAATCAGAACGAAGCCCAATTGATCAATTATTTCAAAATAATTCGCTTGAGAGTAAGTCAATTGATAATTCAGTGTAATTCCGTGAAAATCCGTGGGGAACTATTACTTTTTATTAATATGTTAAAAAAGCATAAGGGATATTATATATGAGCATTAAATTAGGAATAAACGGTTTTGGAAGGATTGGGAGACTGATATTCAGGGCTGGAATGAATCATCCTGATGTTGAAGTTGTGGCTATTAATGACCTCACTGATTCAGCCACAATGGCTCATCTTCTATGTTATGACTCAGTTCATGGAAATCTTGGTAAAGAAGTTAAAGCAAAAGAAGATTCAATTGAGGTTGACGGCAGGTCAGTTGCTTTTACGTCAATCAGGGATCCTGAGCAATTGAGATGGAAGGAGCTTGATGTTGATATTGTTGCGGAATGTACCGGCCTGTTCAGAGATCACGAAAATGCTTCAAAGCATCTTGCTGCAGGAGCACGAAAGGTTATAATATCTGCACCTGCCAAAAATCCTGATATTACAATTGTAATGGGTGTAAACTCAAATCAGTATGACCCCAGGCAACATCATATAATATCAAATGCATCGTGTACCACAAATTGTCTTGCGCCGGTTGCCAAGGTGCTTCTTGAGAATTTTGGCATAAAATGCGGGCTAATGACCACCATACATTCATATACAGGTGATCAGCGCCTTATCGATTTTCCGCACAAGGACCTTCGAAGGGCAAGGTCCGCAGCTCTAAACATGATTCCAACGACAACCGGTGCTGCAAAAGCAGTATCTCTTGTACTGCCGGAACTGGAAGGCAGGCTGAACGGACTCGCTATTCGAGTTCCTACACCGAATGTTTCTATTGTTGATTTTGTGGCGACCATTGAAAAATCAGGAGTTACGGTTTCCGATGTAAACCAGGCCCTCAAAAGTGCTTCGGAAGGAACTCTTTCAGGCATACTTGGATATTGCGATATTCCGCTTGTATCTTCTGATTTCAACGGGTCGAAGTTGTCTTCCATTGTTGATTCTGAAACAACTCAGGTAGTAGATGACATGATTAAAGTGCTCTCATGGTATGACAATGAAACGGGATACTCAAACAGGATGGTGGATCTGGCAGCCATGATTGGATCTCAACTTTAAGGAGTCAAATAAAATGGAAAATCGCACACCTCTTATTGCCGGAAACTGGAAGATGTTTAAAACAATTTCCGAAGCTGTTGAGACATCAGAACAGCTTGTAAAACTTTTAGCTGGAACTATCGGGAAAGATGTTATGATTGCACCTCCGTTTACAGCGCTTTCCTCTGTATCAGATATTATCAGGGAGAGCTGTGTTTCGCTTGGGGCGCAGAATCTTTTCTGGGAAAAAGACGGTGCCTATACAGGAGAAATATCACCTGCTATGCTTGTATCAGCAGGATGTAAATATGTAATCATAGGTCATTCAGAACGGCGGCAGTATTTTGGCGAGACCGACGATACTGTCAACAAGAAAATCAGGGCTGCATTAGGACTTGGATTAATACCAATTATATGTGTTGGAGAATCTGAAAAAGAACGGGAATCAGATTATACATTTTCTGTACTTGACAAACAGTTAAAAAAGGGGTTAGAAAGTTTCTTTCTGGATGATCTAAGGACAATAGTCATAGCATATGAACCAGTATGGGCAATAGGAACAGGCAAAACAGCAACAAAGGAACAGGCTCAGGAGGTTCATTTATTTTTGCGCTCTTTAATTGAAAAAGAATTTGGAGACAGGCTTTCCAGTTCCATAAGAATACTGTATGGAGGAAGTGTAAACCCAGGCAATATTTCAGAACTTATGGCCATGCCTGATATTGATGGAGCACTTGTAGGAGGGGCAAGCCTGAATCCTGATACTTTCAGCAAGCTTGTCAATTACAATATATAAACATTGAAGTAACTTCTCAATAAGTTCTGGCACCAAACGCCATTCCCGTGAAAACGGGAATCCAGAAAATCCGAAAAAGCACTGGATTCCCGCCTTCGCGAGAATGACGATAAAAATTTAATCCAGAATATCCTGTAAATCCTGGTCAAAAAAATAATATTTAACAGCACTAAAGTGCTGCAGAAATTAGTTAACGTATTTTGTCTTAAGATGCCGCAATACACTTTTTATAACTTTTGGGAATGAAAAAGAAATATCATTCAATTTTTTTGGAAAAAGATATTTTTCCGATCTGACATCAGAAACATCATCTCCTTCTATCTGAATATCGCTTAACCTGCATCCATTAATGCCGTATTTCCTGGCGGTTTTAAGCAACGGCACCCTGTCCGGATTTATATTGAATACATCACAAATAGCCCTGTCAATGCTTATGCAGTTTATCCCCGCGAAAAGCAGGCCGGCACGTCTTACAGGCCCGCCGCGAGGGCCTTTCTTTTCCATAATATCTATGGCATCAACAATGGTAAAGCATGGACGCACCTGCTCGTAAATGGCAAGAAGCATTAATGAAAATTTTTCGTGACTGGCATGGGCTTTAAAATGTCTCCAAGCCTTAAGCTTCCCGGAAACCAGGCCAAAAAGATTTTTAACCGCTCCTGAAAAAAGCATCTGGCTGTGGGCCTTAAGCTTTGGAATATTAATTATTTTATCAAAATCTCTGACTGTATCAGTTATTCGTATTTTATCATTAAACGATCTGTTTGCCCTGAAAGACACAACAGGAATATTGTCTTTTTTAAGCAAAGGCAGCAACCCGCAGGCAGCAGCAACCTGATAGACACTCCCGAATGCCGGGCTGTCTCCAACCAACGGCAAACCTCCGGCCGTCTTAACTATATCTGCTACAGCTTTTACAACAAAGGGATGTGTTGT
>JAUWQK010000180.1 GCA_030611115.1 Deltaproteobacteria bacterium | reverse complement strand
GATGCTTACGCACCGCTGATTTCGGGCGTTGAGTCCAGATACCTCCAACTAATCGGCAAAAACGATGGGCTAAAAAAACCTGTGATATCATCAATCCCAGTCCCTGGGGTTGAATTGCATGTATCTGCTATGTACCACAGGTTCTCTATCGGTTTAAAAACCTGATGTATCTCCAACAAACCGGTAGATATCAGTTACGAAAATTCCTGTGATATTCAATTTAAATTACAGTTTACGAGGATTTGACAAACCAGGCGTTGCCGATGTAAGTTTCAGATATCCAAATCGTATCTGCTAAAAATCCATTGCGTTCGATAGGTTGAATATTCTCAATATATCGAAGGGAGAGAAAGTATGTTTCGCAAAAAGGATACCGGTGATTCACGACAACTATTGGAAGGTGTTGATTTAACGACTCTGGTTCACGGTGAAAAGACACTGATGGGCCAATTCAAAATAACCAAGGGCTCCGTAATCCCAACGCATTCCCATCCTCACGAACAGACCGGAATTATGATCTCTGGCAAACTGCGTTTCAATTTGGACGGAGAGATTTGGGATGTGGAAGCCGGAGACAGCTGGTGTTTGCCAGGCAATATCGAGCATTCGGCAGAGGCACTGGAGAATTCGGTGGTTATTGAAGTCTTTTCACCGGTACGTGAAGATTACCTTCCATGAAATATTTGTATTGATATGCGTTACAGGTATAAAGGGCGGTCGTAAAGTGTGGATTGGCCTTAACCGTCCACGCTTTTTTATTTGCAGCCTATACTATATATTTAGGTAATGGAATCTGGAACAGAACCTGTTCTCCAACAAATGAAAGTTTTTTAAAGCCCAATAATTGTTGTGATATCGTCGGATGAAGTGATATCACAAGTTCGGCGATAGATGGCAATCTCTCAATATACCACCACTTGACTTGATATTCTACATTAGTTAGGGCCTAAATAATAAATCTCGCCACGATATGCTCTATGATGCATTAGGCGCTCCACAGAGCGGTTTTCGCACAGGATAAAGGAGGTGGCTGGGTAAAATTAAAGCGGCTGAGAGCGGTCGACATTTTTTGTGGAAAAGCATAGAAAAACGTTCGTAGGCCAACAGATAATGTGAGAGAAAATTGTCAATCGGAGAGTGAAAAAAGATGGAGCGAATAATTCGCTGGGATCGGAGCGTTCTTAATGTCTACTCAAGCAAGACTTCGTGTTTGCGCAAAATGTCTGCCTTTGTAATCTTTTCGGGGACTCCACGGGGTTTTGTGACTGTCTTACCGCAGAGAATCAGAAGTTCATAAAGATAAAAAATGGCGTAGCAATCATCGTGGAAAACAATACATTTGTTGGCGTTTTCCTGCCGAACTTTCTGGCGGAACTTCCGGATGCCGGTGTCTTCGCCCGCGTCTTCATGCTTTTCCTGCTGGATCATCCAGTCGCGAAAGGCCCTGGTAAGCGCCATAGTCAAAATGGTGAGGTAGGCATGAACAAGAAAACCGGCCTTGCTGTTTTCCGGCGGTCTTTTGATGAACCACCCCTGCTTTGATTCTCTGAACAGGGCGTTCTCGATTTCACTGCGGGCGTCATAACCATCGTAAACTTTCAACGGTTTGCTGACCGGGCCATTGGTTAGAATAACCATTGTTTTAAGATTGGGATTTTTTTCTCTGTAGGGATCATGCAAAACGACTACCGCGTTAATGAGATTTGGTTTAAAATCGTTTCTGTTTTCATGGCTGCCGCTGCCAAGTTCACTGTAAAAACCGGCAGTGGTCAGTCCCTCAAGCCCTACAACATCCCAGGTGTCGGTTACCTGTTTTTTGTTTTTGCCATGCCCCGTGGTTTTTTTGCGCTCTCTTGTGGCGCGCTGGCCATCTTTTATCAGAGAGAGGGCGTCATTGTAGACATTTTGATTTGATTTGGCCGGGATATAAAATATGATGTCCATGCTTTTGAGCCAGCATAACAGCTTGCCATCCATAAAACCGCGATCCATGGCGATGGAGTCAATTTTGGCATGTTCGCCAAGGTTGGTAATGGCCTGTGCGATAACCTCTTTTGCCAGAAGAACATCGTGGGTCTCAATAGTGGCAAAACGTATAGCGATGGGAAGGCGGCTGTTCGGGTCCCAAACCACCCATATTTTAAAACCAAACACCGTGACCCTTATTTTTTTGATTCTGTTCCTGCGTCGTCTGAGTTCCGGGGCTTTTTCCTTGGTCACCTTACCCCGGCCCTCGCATCGCTCGGTGGATTCAAGGTCTGATGCGTCAAGCAATGCTTTGATCCTACGCGGAAAAAAGGAATGGGCCGCCAGTATTGAAATGACTTTATTAAAGATTCTTTCCAGAGTTTTGCAGGCAATAGCGACAATAAATGATGCGATAAACTCCGGACAAACCGGCCCTCTAATCTCAGTGCTGTCTTTGTCCTCATAGTCTGTTGAAGATTTGTCAAGACTTCGTCGATTAACGCCCTGCTCGACTTGACGGCCATTAAACCCTGCGAGGTGCATAAGGGATTGAGATTGTAATAAAACAGGTCCAATATGGTAAAAAAAATTCAACCCTGCTACAATACGCATTAAATAGATGAGCATAACTGCGGAAAAAGGAACAGAGCTCTGCCGCTTGCGATGGCGTCGCGGAGCAAGCTGTTCAAGAACTTTCATGATGTCGAGTTCATATAAAAAACAGAAAAATTCATCAAATAAGCCAGCATCGCCAAGCCCGTATATCTCATGGACTTCCTGTTCATTAGCGAGCTTTTCCGCGATCCCGGCCTGGTCTCTTTTTGCGGTGTGCCAGGCAAGCCGCTGGAAAATAGTTTCTGATGCGTTTTTGATAATATCCATGCCGTCAGCATACAGTGCAAAAAGCTGCTTGTCAAGGCGAGGCCGATCATAACATATTGATATTATTATAGAAGACGACAGCCCATTTTTGCTGTGATGGCATTTTGTGGGAGGTGAACAGGGAGGGGAGTGCCAGCCTTGTCGGTCGCTGCAGGAAGGAGCTCCGATGGCCTTGAGAAGCCTGATTTGAGCAAGACGCAGAGTGAAAATAAATTTTTACTTTTGCAATATTATAGAAATTTTTTTAACTTTTTTTAAAAAACATTATGGCTTATGTCGAATATCCAGTTCCTCGATATAAGCGTGATATTGGCATTTCTATTTTTTAAAGTGGAAGGATTTTTATGGAATTTTTTCTATGTGTTGTTGGAATGGTTATGATTGTTGAAGGGCTGCCGTATTTTGCCTTTCCTGAAAAAATGAAACTTGTTGTTAAAAAATTTCTCGAAATGCCGGCCAGCAGTACGCGAAAATTCGGTTTTGTTCTTATGCTTGCCGGACTTTTTCTGGTTTTCATGGGAAAAAGGTAGACCAAGTTTAACATGTTTTCTTTAAACGACTATAACTACGATCTTCCTGATAAGTTTATTGCGCAAAAGCCGGTAAAGGAAAGGGACAGGTCAAAGCTTCTTTCTTTGAACCGAAAGACAGGTGAGCTCTCCCATCATGAGTTTTCCGAGATTTATAAATTTCTCTTGCCGGGAGATATCCTGATTCTAAATAATACCGAAGTGATCCCAGGACGTCTGCTTGGCCGAAAGGAAACAGGAGGCAAGGCGGAAGTTCTGATTTTAGATTATGCCGGGGGGAAAGCAGATTCCAATGAATTTACAAGCGAATGCCTGATAAATGCGTCAAAACGCACAAGACCAGGCACCTTTATTTTTTTTGGTAATGGCGTGAAAGCAGAGGTGAAAGGTTTTTTTGACGGAGTCTATTCTTTAAAGTTCCACTGCAGCGGCGACTTTGAAAGCCTTTTGT
>JAUWQK010000261.1 GCA_030611115.1 Deltaproteobacteria bacterium | reverse complement strand
AATTCGCATTTCTTTTTGCATGATGGGCATTGTTCGGGCGGAGTTTCAGCTTCTAATGAATATCCGCAATTACTGCATTTCCAGCTTGGCATGGCGATTACCTCATCAGTAAACTTTTTTGTAATTTCAGGTGGAAATTGAATTGTAATTTAATAAAACAGCTTTGGAGTTTCAGCAAGAGACAGGATAACAAATTTTATTTGCATATATATTGCTTTTCGCTTAATATTTTCAGTAAAAATATTCAAATGCAAATGGTGTTGAAATATAAGTTTAGAAGAATTCTTTTAAAATTGATACCACAGCCAATATTAAAAATAAAGCGGTATTTGGTGCCTGGAGACAGCTAAAATGAGGAAACCTGATTCAGCGAGAAGGATTAAAACAGAAATTAATGATAGGCCTCAGGCTGCCTCAAGTTTTTTTGTCGAGAATATAAAATTACTTGCAAAAAAAATGTTTGATGGCGCAAATGGCAGCCACGACTGGGATCATACCAAGCGGGTATGTATGTTAAGTAAGCATATTGGAGCAGCAGAAGGATCTGACATGGATGTATTGCTTATTGCAACCTATTTGCATGATATTGGAAGATATTTTCAGGATGAATCCGCTGGTGCGGTTTGCCATGCTGAAAAAGGCGCGCAGATGGCATGGCCTATTATAAAGGATCTTCCCCTTTCAGAAAGTCAGAAGGAAAATATTATTCATTGTATAAGATCTCATAGATTTCGTGGGAATCATGCGCCGAATACACCGGAAGCAAAGGTTTTATTCGATGCAGACAAGCTTGATGCGATTGGCGCTGTCGGCGTGGCAAGAGCATTTCTATTTGCCGGTGAAGTTGGTGCAAGGTTACACAGCCCTGAGGTTAGCGTAGAAGATTCCAGGCCTTACTCAAAAGATGATACAGGTTACAGGGAATTTATGGTAAAACTTTCCAGGATTAAAGACAAAATACAGACAAAAGAAGGGCGGAAAATGGCAGAAGAGCGCCATGATTTCATGGAGCGTTTTTTTAAACGGTTTTTAGAGGAATACGAGGGGGATAGGTAGTTATTATGAGCATTAATGTTGTTGAAAGGATTGATGAGTATGTAAAAGTAAGGCATTTGCTTGTAAGCGTATCAGACAAACAGGGGCTTGATAAGTTGATACCTCAACTTCTTGAGATCAATCCCGATGCAAAAATTTTTTCCACAGGCGGTACATTCGGCAGGATAAAAGAGATACTCGGAGAGAAAGCTTCGTCATGCCTGACCCAGGTTTCTGATTATACAGGCCAGCCGGAAACCCAGGGAGGGCTTGTTAAAACACTGGATTTCAAGATATATCTTGGACTGCTTACTGAGACTTATAATGATGCCCACAAGGAGGACTTAAGCAGGACCGGTTCTGTGCCTATTGATATGGTTGTTTGCAATTTGTATCCTTTTAAAGAGACTATTGCAAAACAAGGAGTAACGGTTGAGCAGGCCAGGGGTAATATTGATATAGGCGGTCCCTGTATGATAAGGGCATCAGCAAAGAATTTTTTGCGGGTCGCATCTGTTGTTGATCCATCTGACTACGATAAGATCATTTCTGAAATGAAGGCAAATGACGGTAAGACCTCTCTTGAACTTCGTTTTAATCTGGCGCAAAAGGCTTTTGCGCACACGGCAGTTTATGACCGCACTATCGCAGATTTTTTTGGTTCTAAATCATCTAACGATGTAACAAGCTGTTATTAGGGGGGTTAGATAACAATTTAGCCTTTTGAAAAAGAATCTGACAGAATAACAGGATAAACAAGTTTCAAGCCGTGAATGGCTACAATAATTTAAATCCTGAATATCTTGTAAATTCTGTACAAAAATAATATTTAAAAGCGCTAACGTGTTACCTTTTCTCAAGTACTGCAAAAATATTCTTTGCAGAAATATAACCTTCCCTTAAAATTGTGGGGAAGGAAGTTGTAACATCGATAACAGTTGAACCTGTTCCTCCTTTGAGCGGACCTGCATCTAGCATCAGGTCTATTTTATCGGCGATTTGAACGTCAAGATCAGATA
>JAUWQK010000005.1 GCA_030611115.1 Deltaproteobacteria bacterium | reverse complement strand
AAGGATTGAAACAAATATCTTGCATTGACTACCACTGCGCAAAGTTATTGAAGAGAAGATTCCATTAAAACAAGGATTGAAACAGCTATCCTGGACGCTAATTCTGTTCGAGTCATAAAATTGAAGAGAAGATTCCATTAAAACAAGGATTGAAACACCCTTACCATGTTCGTCGTTAATACCTCTCGCTTTATTGAAGAGAAGATTCCATTAAAACAAGGATTGAAACTGAAAAAACCGCAACCCGCAACCCGCAACTCGTTCTCAGATCGCAATTAGGGAGTCAATTTCTTGTCAAGAATTTGTCTTATTGATAGGGACAGCTCATTTATAGTGAACGGTTTCTGAATAAAGCCGTTGCAGCCACGGCTTAATATATCAGTTGCCTGATCGTTTATGCTGTAGCCGCTTGAAAGAAGTACCTTTACATCAGGGTTAATCTCCTTCATGCGGTCATAAACCTCACCACCAGACATATTGGGCATAATCATGTCTAAAATGACAATGTTTATGTCATCCTGATTTTTCTGATACAGCTCAATTGCCTCACGTCCACCTCTGGCCGTGAGTGCTCTACAGCCTATGGCTTTCAGTAAATCGCGCCCTATATCTAAGATAATCTCTTCATCATCTACCAAAAGAACAGTTTCGGTTCCCTTTAACAACTTTTCTGTAATCCTGGCGGCTTTTGCAATCTTTTTTTCTGATGCAGGCAAATAAACGCTGAAGGTAGAACCCTCACCCTTTTTGGATTTTACATCAATATATCCATCGTGTCCCTTTATGATGCCATAGGCTGAGGCCAGGCCAAGACCGGTTCCACGGCCCATCTCTTTGGTAGTAAAAAACGGATCAAATATTCGTTCTTGGATCTCTTTGTCCATGCCCACCCCTGTGTCGGTAACAGCCAGCTCAACATACTTGCCGGGCTTGGGGATATATACCCTGCCTTTCATATTCTTGTGGTCTGTATTAAAGGTCTTCAAAATAAAATCGCCTCCACCCGGCATAGCATCAGCCGCATTAACATACAGGTTCCACAAAACCTGTTCGATCTGACCCTTATCTGCCTCAACTGCAAAAAGATCGGGCGATAGCTCCAAATAAATCGAAATGTCCTTTCTGGTTCTACCGAAAAGCTCAGAAGTATCTTTCACCAACTGATTCAGATTAATAGGTTTTAGTTCATATTTTCCCTTCCTCGCATACCCTAAAAGCTGCGAAGTTAGCTTAGATCCGCTTTCGACCTGTCTTTCTATGCTTTTCAGCCTGTTGTATTTTGGATCTGCCGGATCGCTATTCATCAGCATTAAGGATGCATTGCCAAGTATCCCCATTAGCAGATTGTTGAAGTCGTGGGCAATGCCTCCGGCCAGAGTCCCGATGGATTCCATCTTCAGGGCCCGAAGAAATTGCCTTTCAAGTAGCTTGCGCTTAGTAACATCATTACCAACGCAAAGTATTTCTACTATGTTTCCATCCTTGTCAAGAATAGCCTTATTTGTCCATGAAACCCATACCCTTCCACCGTCTTTCCGCATGTTTTCATTCTCATTACTAGCATGTTTTTCAGGGTTAAGCCCGATGTCCCGGATCATTGCTGCAAGGTCGCGGCCTGTGCTTTCTTTCTCCGGCACTATAGTGCCGACCACATTCTTGCCGAGTATCTCATCTTCAGTATAACCGAAAAATTGTTGGGCAAACTCGTTGAAAAATGAGACATTACCCTGAGAGTCCATTCGTAAAATAATGCTGTTCGCATTCTGCACAAGCTCACGGTAGTTAATTTCGCTCCTTTGTAACGCCTCCTGTGCTTTCTTCTGCTCGGTGATATCTTCAATCATCTCTATGGCTGCTATAATTTTGCCTTTTTTATCTTTAAGTGGAGAGGAAATAACTCTGTAGTTTCTCACTTTATTATCAGCTATCCTGTCTAATACTGATTCATGAACTTCTCCATCATTCAAAGTTATACATACTGGGCAATCAGTACATAAATCGCTTCTGCCTGGTTTATTAAAAGCCTTGTAGCAAATAGGTTTTTGTGAGATGTCAATATCCGGATACCACTTTTTCATCTGATTATTCAAAGCCAGTATTTCCATATTTCGGCTTATCAGAGTTATGCCGACATTGATGTTATCCATTACGCTTCTATGTCTTTCTTCAGATGCTCTAAGTTGCTCCACTGCTATCTTTCGCTCGGTTATATCGCGGAAGACCAGAACCACACCAATAATTTTTCCCTTATCATCTCTGATAGGCGCACCGCTGTCATCAACAGGTCTTTTCGTTCCGTCTTTGGCTATCAACACAGTATGGTTTGCCAGCCCAACAATAACACCTTCCCTGAGTACCTTTGCAACAGGATCATCGGCCTGTTTACCGGTTTTTTCATTTATAATTTTAAAAACATCTTTTAGAGGTTTGCCTATAGCTTCTTCCTGTTTCCAGCCCGTCAAAGCCTCGGCTACCGGATTCATAAATGTTATTAATTTGCCGGTATCGGTGGCAATCACCGCATCACCTATACTTTTGAGTGTGGTAGCAAGCCATTGTTCGCTTTCCTTTAATTTCCCTTGCATCGTATGTTTGTAAATGGCCATCTCAATGGTCGTATATAATTCTTTCTCCTGAAAAGGTTTGAGTATATAACCAAACGGCTCAGTTATCTTTGCGCGCTGTAATGTTGCATCATCGGAATAAGCGGTGAGATAGACTACTGGAATATCGAAATGATCACGAATATACTCAGCCGCTTCCACACCGTCCATGGCCCCTTCAAGCACGATATCCATCAGTACTATATCCGGATGTATTTCCATTGCTTTTTTAATGGCTTCCTCACCGGAAGAGGCGATACCAACAACGGAATATCCCGAACGGTTTAACGTGCTTTGTATATCCTTGGCTATAATGCCTTCATCTTCAACAATCAGAATTCGTGAATTCGACATCTCCCTGGCTCCTTTGTCTTATAACCCTGATTTCGGGTTTGATTCTAACTTCGGCCACTATCCTAAGATTAACAAAAAATTGATGATTGTCGATTTGTGGAATCGCTTCGCTCTGTCTTTTTATTATAAAATTAATAGAATACCTTCAATCAACAATCATCAATTTTTTCTCAACGAGGGGAAGGTAATCTTAAACTCTGTTCCACGACTTCTATTAAGCTCAATGGTACCTTTAAGCTGTTTTACTAAAGTAGTTACTAATTCCAAACCCAATGTTTCCGTGCTGCGAAAGTCCACATCTTTTGGGAAGCCGGCACCATTATCACTGACAATTAATGTAACCATATTACTTGCTTGTTCGTCTTGAACAGGCAAATCCTCTGCCATGCTAAGTTCGACGCGTATTTTGCCTTTAGTGCTCTCCGGGAAAGCGTGTTTCAGACAATTTGAAACAAGCTCATTTATAATCAAACCGCAAGGTACGGCGATATCAATACTCAGAAAGACATCATCAATACTTATGTCCACAGTAATGATCTCCGGATGTATCGCATATAAACTCAGCAGATGAGTCACAAGCTTATTGGTGTATTCAGCAAAGTCAATTTTTGCCAGGTCCTTTGATTGATACAGTCTTTCATGGATTAGCGCCATTGACCTCACACGACTTTGGCTTTCCTTGAATATCTCCATGTCATATTCGTCCCTGATATATGCGGATTGAAGCCTGAACAGACTGGAAATAATCTGTAAATTATTTTTAACCCGATGATGAATTTCCCTGAGAAGTACTTCTTTCTCGCTAAGGGATTCCTTAATCTGCTCTTCTGTCTTTTTCATCTGATCTAATAGTCGGGCGTTTTCCAGAGAAATGGCCGCTTGTGAGGCCAGGAGTTCGGTCATCCTTGCCTTTTCCGAGGTGAAAACCTCATCAGACAAACGGTTTTCGAGATATAGAATTCCGATTATACTGGACTGTTTGATCAGGGGGAGACAAAGGACAGAGCGAAGCCGCATGGTCTGAACCTCGGGATTGTCCTTAAATTCACCCTCTTCCGAAGCATTGTTCAGGGTCAGCATCTCTTTGGTTCGATGCACATAACGGATGATCGCCTTACAAATATCTACGGCATCTTCAAAATCATATTTGACGGTTCGGACCACACCTTTTTCAGTGATGTGACTTTCAGCGCAGACAATGAAACTCCCGTCCTCTTCAACCAGAAGATACCCGTGCTGGGCTCCCGAGGCCTCCAGAACAACATTCATAATTCTTTTCAACAGGACATCCGGATCGATCTCTGCTGAAATAGCAAGAGAGGATTTCATCAGGTAGTCAACATCCAGACTTGGGAGGGTATAGCCAGCCAGCTCTACTTCTTCCGGCATGTATGCAGGAGCTTCTTCCTCAAAATACTCCGGATATTTCTCCATGAGAAAGATTTCTTTACGTTCAGCATGGCAACTTTTATACAAACGGATTGCTTCGGCAAAGTAAACTTTCTCCGTACCTATGCCGGCGTTCTTGAGAAGTTCGGCTCTGCATTCATTAAGGTGAGCTTCCAGCAGAGTAAATCGCTGTTCATGCGCAACAGCTATAGCATCAAAATAGAGACTTCTGGCTTTTCTGAAATCGCCGGTAACTCTTTCTAATTCTGCATGGATAAAAGCAAGATAAGGTTTAAGCGTTGGTCCGAATTGAGCCCAGGTTTCAATCTTTTTGATGAGCGGTTGAATGTAAGATAATAATTTTTCTTTACTTTCGTAAACTTTTCCCCTTTCATGCAGCCTGAGGGCATTCAGCACCTGAAAGGCATGCCACTGTCTCTTCAGCACATTATCGGTAAGCCCTCTCATATACTGTCTGACTTTAAATAAATACTCTTCAGCATTTTCATACTCCCCGAAATAATAAGAGGTCAAAGCCATGTGCACATAATAGATCCCTGCAGCGGCAATATGATTGTCCCTGTCCCATTTTTTAATCTTTTCATCCATGGGAATGGGTGTATAATCTTTTTTCATGGGCTCAATCCAGCCGGCCTGCATCGCTTCGGCCAGAGCAACTGAAAAAGACAAGTGATATTTCTGAGAAAACTGAAGACACTCGTTGGCGTAATCCTCGACAGCAAGCAGGCTGGCCCCCTGCACCTGAAGGTTCCACATCAGTGGCCCATAGGAAAGACCCGCATTATAAAGGTCACCACAGTTCCTTCCACACTGAATTGCTTTAAGGCAATAGTTGACCACTTCTTCGGGATGACTCCTCGAATGCATGTTACACCATACTACTCCGTTCATTCCACGAGTGGCTCCAAAGGTGTTCGGATACATTGCCGACAAGTTGCGAGCCAGGTCCTCATATCTAAAGGCCCGCTCAAATTCTCCCTGCTCTCCTAAATAGAGGCCCATGATAGAAAGAGAGTAGATTACCGATTCATCCATGCCGCCTTCCAGGCAGTACCGGGTTGACTGCGCTGCCGAAAGATAAAGTTGAGGCACCAGACCGGACATGTATAAATCCGGGATAAGTTCACTGTAAAACGCCAATTCAATCTTACTCTTTCTTTCCCTGGTAAACGGCATATCAAGAAGAGCGTCCCAAATGTTAACAGCATATTGAGAGTCGATCTCATTCATCAATTGCTCACGTTTTTGTTCCGCTATCTCAGGATCATCCGGAATCGATTTTCCGAAAAATGCCAGCCCGCGGTTAGCAGTTTCAATTGCTTTTATAAAATTGCCTATAGATGAAAGTGAAGTTGTCTGTTCGGCCAGTGCTTCGGCTTTGTCCAGATCAGTTTTGGCACGTTCAAGCAATTGATTGAGCAGTTTTTCCGAGTTTTCATATTTTCCGCACATCAGCTCGGTTTTTGCCAGTTTCCGGTATATTTTAAATGTCCTGTCATATTGTACCTCCCAGCAGTCATCCGGCAAGACCTCAAGACTTTGCCGAAAATAGTCATTGGCTGCTTCTGTTGCCAGCGAACCCAGGGCCTTGTTGCCGGCATGATAGCTGATATCAGATAATCGGTAGGCGACATTTCTGTCTAAGATACTTTCTTTTCCTAAGTGCAGGTGAGAAACAATGGTAAACAGGTTATCCAGTTTTTCCAGATCAGATCCTTTGGGCACAGCGGAAAGGAGATGCTCTCCGATCTGCCAATGTATCTGCCGCTTTCTTTCGGGTTTTATCAGCGTCAGAGTTGCCTCCTGTACCCGGTCATGAACAAATTGCAATTGATCTTTGCTTTCTATTAAAAGTCCCTGGCTCAAAGCCGGCTTTAACTTTTCAAATGTTTTAAGCAACGTAATTTCTCTTGTCAGGGCAATTTCATCAGGTATAAAACGGTTTCCCCTGCAGGCGCAGTATTCGAGCAGCTCAAAAGTATCATCGGGTAGTTTTTTTATCTTCGTGGTAAAAAGCGATACTACTGTGGCCGGCATGTCGGAACGAGCTATCCTGTCCATATCCCATTGCCATTGCATGTTTTCATCTAAAATGAGCAAATCTTCGTTATATATATAGGACAGCATCTCGCTCACAAACAGAGGATTACCTTCTGTCAGTTCGGCTATAAAACCGGCTAAGAACTTGACTTGTGAAAGGGGCAAACCAAGGATATAGGAGACCATATCATGGCAGTGCTCGGGTTTAAGTGGTTCCAGCCTGACTTCTTTCATGGGTCGGGCGTCTTTTTTGAGGCTTTGTAATAACTTTGTCAGGGGATGGCTTGAGTCCACCTCATTATGCCGATAAGCTCCTATTAAGAACAGGTATTGATGTTCCTTATAGTTGTCAAATATGTTGGCAAGAAAATCAAAGGAAGCGATATCACACCACTGAAGATCGTCAATAAAAAGCACAAGCGGATGTTCTTCTGCGGCCAGGCAAGTCAAAAAACGGCCAAAGACATCATGGAAACGGTTTCTGGATTCCACAGGAGGAAGAGGTTTAACTTCCGGTTGAGGGCCTATCAGGATCTCCAGTTCCGGTATCGCATCAATGACCACCGTGCCATTGTTTCCAACCGCTTTGATAATTTTTTGCTTCCAGAAAACAACGCTTTCGTTACTTTCCGTCAAAAAGGTTCTCACCAGATTTCTTAGAGCATGAATAATAGAGCTATACGGAATATTCTTTTGATAAACATCGAACTTTCCTGATGTAAAATAACCCCTGTGTTCCACGATAGGTTTCTGAAGCGCTTGAATCAATCGGGTTTTACCAATGCCTGGAAGCCCTGATATGAATAGAGAGTTGAAAAAGCCTTGAGCTGCTTTATCATATTCCTCAAGTATAATTTCAGCTTCTATATCGCGTCCCACCATCTTTGAAACAAAGGCAACTCGATGGGTACGATCATGAATTCCTAAAGGAAATTCGCTGATCGCACCTCTTGCTGCATATTCATCCCGGCACTGCATGAGATCGGCCAGAAGCCCGGTGGCGCTCTGGTAACGTTTCTCAGGCTGTTTGAGCATTTGTTTGGCTATGATTTTACCCAGCACGGAAGGAATAGCGGGATTTAATTCGTGAACCAGCGATGCCTCTTCCGCAAGGTGGGAATGGATTAATTCGAGTGGGTCGGTAGAAAAAAAAGGAAGTCGCCCAGTCAGCAATTTATAGCAGGTAATCCCCAGCGAATAGAGATCGCTTGAAAAATCGACTCTATAGTTGATTCGTCCGGTCTGCTCGGGAGAAGTATAGGCAAGAGTATCCTCCACAAAACCGCGGTCATAAATGAAATGACTTATATCGCTTACATCAATAGAGGTTATAAAATCAATTAACCGGATATCAAGAGACTCCGGCTGAATTAATATATTATGCGGCTTGATGCCGCCGTGAATAATACCTGCCTCATGAGCCTTATTGAGAGCTTCCGCTATCCCGCAAGCTACGGTGAAAAAATCATTTAAGTTAATTCTTTTTTGTTTCCCGGACCACTGGTCAAGAGTTATCCCCTGGAAATAGTCTTTGGTAAAAAACAGGACGTTTTTTCTCACCTCAAAGGATAAAGGCGTGATAAGGCGGATATCGTTTAAAACCTTAAGATGCTCGATCTTCTGCCGAAAATGTCTTTTTTGATCTTCAGATATGGATGCTGCTTTCAGAATCTTAATAACCAATGGCCGATGAGGGTTTTTTTTATGAAAACCTTTATAAACGACGGACTGGGAGCCCTCACCTAACTTTTCAACAATATAATAATTCGGAATTGTTATTAATTCATCCATACTAAATAAAAAAGCCCAAAGCTGGTTTTCGCAACATGATCATTTTTCCACAGGCTCTATCTTGCTGAAATCTATTCTTTTGAATTCCGAAACAATTATATAAGAGAGAACCAGTTGTATCATAATGGTAAATGGTTTAATGAGGATGTTGAAATAATAGAAAATTAAAAAAAGGACCGCATATAGAAATATAAGCTGTAAAAGTACCGGCGCAAGACGCTGCCGTGTTTCAGAAAACAAAAGAAAAAATATTCTTAAGCCATAGCTTCTGTCACGCATGGATTTGAATGAGTTATAAGAGCGTTTAATAAATGGTACCTTAAGAAGCGTCTTGCCGAAACTGGTAACAAGTGACATGCTGGAGACATAACCAACCACCCTTTTCAGGAGCGATAATTCGTGGCGGCAATAAAACAGGTATGTATAAAAAAAAGCAGTGAAAAGTATTAGAAGATAATAAGAGATTCCCGCAACTTCATTAATGAAATTATTATGGACCATATTCAGAAACAGGTTGGCATGAATCATTACTCCGCTGACGTAGCCGAACAGCGGCACCAGTTTATTGTCGCCAAGGCCTGTAGCCGTTGCGGCAATAAATACAATTTTATCATTAAAAAAACGACCCGGCACGCGACCAGCCCAGACATCATAAAATGATATTTCTCTTATTTTGTATGTATTGTCGATATTTACATACGCTCTGCAATATTTATCAACAGGAATTGCTGTCTTGCCGGTTATTACCCTGTTGTTTTCAACCCTGATTTTAGATCGCGGGATATTATTTATGTTTCTAAATATCTCAAGTGCAATGGTTGGATAGAGCCTGTCCTGCACTTTGAAAAAGATCGGCATCTTTCTTAATAATCCATCATTATCCGTATATGCATTTGCAACGCCGACGCTTTTAAGAGAATCAAGCACAAGGGGAGACATTAACTCAAAGCCGTTTTCAGTTGCAAAATTTATGCTCAAACCTTCCGGGATTTTATAGGCAAATGGTTCGAACATGCCGTCTGATCGATCATAATCCGATCCAAAACAGACTGAAAATACAGGCCCTTTTTTCATGGTCTCGGAAAGCTTCCGGTCAACTTCGGGATCATTGTGAGGATCTCCGAAAAGTATATCGTAAACCACCGCCGAAGGCTGCCCTTTAAGGATATTTTCAAGCAGATTAATGTGATACCTGCGATATTGTAGAGGATTGTAGGCGCCGAGTTTGTTGAGAGTCCTGTCGTCGATCCCGACTATAACGACATCGCTGTAAGTGACTTTTTCATCTTCTTTGAGCCGTTCCCGGATCAACAAAAACTGCGCGTAAAAAGTATTATCAAGCTGTGTGAGTATATTGGAGACTACGCCTTTTAACATTATGGAGATAAAAAGAACGGAAAAACCTGCAAGGGCAAGAGCGAGAATTGCTATATATTTTCTGTATGGCCGCCGGCGAGATTTCACCATTTATTCTTTGTCCTTGATTTGATCGAGTGCTTGACTACTCAGCCTTAATGGCCGAACTGTTACCGGTTGATCTATCGCGGGTCATATTCCAGATTACCCAGGTATCTTCCGACAGGCTCTTAATGTCCAGATCCTGCTTTTTATATCCTCCTTTGGCATCTATTGTGATCTGCTGAAAGGCTTTTACAATTTCTACCCACTTTTCCATGGATACGGGTTCAGGTCCAGCTACAGTATAAGGTTTTGATATAGCAGCATCTTCATTCGCTTTATATTCTGCCCTGTCAAATAAAGCGCTCCACGTTGCCACTTCGCCGGCGTAAACACTAATCCGTGTGTGGTTGCTGTCCGTATCAACTCTGAATTGTGTCCCTCGTATCGCACATACTGCTTTATCCGTTCGAACCTGAAAACTATCAGTTTTTGAAAGGATTTTACGGGCATTTAACCAGATTTTACCAGCAGAAAGTAATATGGAAGATTTTCTTGAGCCGCTGGTTGTTTTAACTTTTTCAACACATTGGAGGGAATTTTCTTCCATCCTGACTATAGATCCGTCTTCAAGTGTAATTTCACAGCGCGATTCCGCTCCTGTCTTGATCCAGCCGTCCTTATATATTTTCATATCAAAATCAGCAGCAACCCAATCCTTTCCCGTGGAAGATACAAATACATCTCCGATCATAAAAGTTACAGTTCCTGCCACTTGCCGGCCAACATCCGCAAATGATGAAAAAAAAGCAAAACACAAACATATAAGCAAACTTATAGTTATTTTAGATAGTTTTTTCATTTTTATCACCAGTGGGCTCTCCTGCTATACTGTACGGTTATAATTTGAACTTTTTCCACCGCAGAGATTGCAACTTAAAAAGACAACATTCGATGTTTTCGGTTTCATCTCTTCCGGACTTCGTATGGAATTATTTCTTCCGTCCATTCGTATACGGGAATATCAAGCAGCGCCTGATATAGATCGCAAATAGGAATATCCTCTTCTTTTTTCAAAAGCATTTTAAGGTGGATCGGCTTTCTGGCTGCGATCAGTACAAATGCCTCCACATCTCTTTTGTGATCTGGATATGTGGTCATGCAAAGGGTGAACGCGGGATCAGGGAAGACAAATTCAGTATTTGCTTTTATGAAATTGTTTTTTTGATGTTCATTGGGAAAGATAAGGTTGAACCGATCCTTTGCGGTCAGATTTAAGATGGTAAGATAGCAGTCTTTTGTAGGTTTAATCTTGATTATTGCTTCTTCACCTTCCTGGAAAAGATTTTTGTTCAGAGCAGCTTTCAGCTTAAAATATGGGTCCCGCTCGCCTTGAACCGGCACTATTTTCATTTTCAGCGTAACCTTATAAGTAGTCAGAGGAGGTTTGTCAGGCGCTTCCTGATACGACAGGTCTTCCCAGCGCACAACCTCTTCCTCCAGGATATATCCTTTTGACAATGTCTTGATAAAATCTCCCATCAACGTAAAATCACGCACCAGTGTCTGTGAAGCCACCTCAACGCCAAGCGCCTTTTCTATTCCACAGGCACGGGCTTTTCTTACGGCCATCTGCCTGGCCTCTTCAGGAGTAAGCTGCTCTACCACGGCCTCGCCGGATGCCACAACCTCTTTGACAGAGCTTTGGTAATCCTCGGCAACCGAAACTATCGGGATCGAAGCAAATATTATCAGAAGAATAACTATGATCCAGCTTTTCATACGCAACCGTTTACCTCACTGCATAGCGCAAAGAATGCAAAGGAAAATTGGTATCTATTGCCACAGGCCTATAAGATATCCCTGCTTTCCAAGAATTCCATCGATTCACAAACAAAGTCTCTGATAGATTTCCTATCATCAACAAAGACATGCTCATCAGGTGCATCAAGGGGATGACAGTGGTACTTGCCGCCTTGGGAGTCGTACCCATAGAGTCTTCTTCTTTTAAAAACAAGGGCAAGATTGAGTTTGTCCTTTTGTGCATTTCCATATATTTGAACAAACAGATCATTGTCTATCAATAATTTCAGGCTAATGATATTATCGGTACTGTCTATTTCCACAAGTTGCAAGTTGTATTTGTCTGCGACATCATTGGCTTCGCTAATAATACCGCTAAGTTTCACGAGAAAGCTCCTTCAGCTTTTTTTTGATCGTATTTATACCATCAATTGCAAGTTCCCATTCCTGAGCGTGAGATTCCACCTCAAAGCTATAGTTTTGGCCGCGAACAATATTTGCCTTCTCGAAGTTATCGAAGTCCATCTCATATTTTGCCTTGTAATAATCGTCGGTCATCCTATAGCGGGTAAGCCTTCTCAAGTAATCTCTTTTAAGAAGATACTTAAGTTCACTGTCCGTCATTTCGTTTAACTGTTTTTTGAGAACTACGTTCATAGAAGTTTACCTCCTTTCTTCACGAGATTCCGCAATCCAAAATGCTATGTTCACTGCATTTTTCCCACAATAACCAGATCTTCTTTTCCACGTTTTCCTTTAACTACAGGAGTCTGCGCCAGGTTTGCTCCGAATCTTCGTGAGATGGTATTGACATTTGTCTCTATGTAGTCTGCCAGATCTCTCACTCTGATTGCACCTTCTTTATTGCATGCACTATCTCCACCCAATCCTTTTAGCAGAAAATAGGTGAAAAGACCGTGCTGCTTTTCTTGATAGGCATTGCTTATCTGGTTTGATTTTGCGGCTGCAAACAGCGTCAGATTTTTCTGGGCCAGTATCTGATCCTTGATCTGCACAACCCCCGGCCTTGCTCCTTCAAAGAGAAGTTTTTGATCTTTGCTTCGACCAGAGGCTCCGCTGAAGCATGCATCCAGAAATACAAAGACATTCTTTGCCTTGAGCCTGCCTAATGACGCATACAGGTCGGCGGATGCATAAGCCGTCCATTTTGGATCGGAGGGTTTTCCGTCATACGGAAGCAGATACGGTGTCTGATCTCCGACATCCGGCACGCCGTGTCCTGCAAAATAGCAATAAACTGTGTCTCCTTTGCGCACTAAAGACGGCAAGTTGCCCTCAAACAGACCCCGAAATTCGCCTAATGTTGCCTGTTTATCAAAGAGAACAAAACAGTTTTCAGCCGGAATGCGAAAAAGCCGTGTAAAATATTCGTAAACAGCCTGGGCGTCTCTCTGGGCATAGGGCACGGACGGAGCCCTGCGATACTTCTCCACTCCGATCACAATGGCCCATTTCTTGTGGTCAACATTTTGGCCAACAGCAGGCAGCTCCAGGGCCTTTTTATCCACGTCACAAAAAAGCGAAAGTGGCGGGATATGAGATTTGCCTCCAACTGCCGTCACTTTATAGACAATTCTGACCTCTTCGCTTCTGATATCGTTGTTGTTATAGGCTGCGACTACTATCCTGTTTTCTCCGTTTTTCAGGGGGAGGCTCGCGAAGAACTCCTTTTTGTTGATCGTGGATGCGGCCCCAATGGTCACAGGTTTTTGCCTTCCATTTACTTTCACTTCAATCCTGTCAATCCCCCTTGCATCAACAACAATCCCTGAGATATCGAGATTATCATCATAAACGCGCAAGCCATTTTGAGGGCGGGCGATGGCAAGAACAGGTCCGATTAAACCTGAAGATGTAAAATAGCGCGCTTTGCCTCCTGTTGCCGCCGCAACTTCCATCATTTCAGCGCCTTCAGCCTTTACCATAAGCTTATGCTCAAAATCTACATCCGGAAAATCTGCCTGTGTAAGAGAAATCCTTACAGGAAGCTCACCGGGTTGGACTTTTCGCAGGACTAAAAGTTCAAATTTCAAGGTTTCACTAAACGTGCCGGCTGCAATGTGCGGGATCACCCTCTCATTTTCATCCATGATCTTTACATTCGGATTTGCAATATTTAGTTTCAGCCTTACGTTCCTTGCTTCCAGACTGCCGCTGTTTTGAACCTGTACCTCCAGGTATGCCCGTTCGCCCTGTTCAATCGTGTTTCCTCCATGTCTGCCGGAAACCACGGCAGTATATGCAAGTTTGGGAGCTATAACCGCAACCGGTATTTCAATAGTATCGGATTTTCCTGTAAAATCCGACTGATCCAGCGAAAGCTCAATAGTCAGTTTGGCCTTTGCAAAAGCTCTTGGGATATGCAGATCAAACCATTGGGGGCTGCCTGACGTTCCTGGTTTAAGGTTGCCGATATTTACCGCGGCAGATGAATAGTTCAGGTCGGGCGAGTTAACTCGGAGCCGAATATTTTTGGCGCTTAAACTTCCGTAATTTTTGGGCGTAATCTCCAGCTCAAATGACTCTCCATTGGCAACACGCTCAACCTCTTCGCCTCCGCGAAGAATGCGGGAGGCAAAGGCGAGTATGGGCGTATTGGATTCATAGCGCAGAGCCACTTCTTTTGTCGCAGAAGGCCCAAGACGAACTTCGGACGCAGCAAGTTTGAAAGAGAGAGCATTTCCTGAAAAAGTGCGCGGGATATGAAACGCGAGCTTTGCCTTTGCGCTCTGGCCGGAAGAAATTGTGCCCACCAAAGACTCTCTTTGCACGACCTCGATCCCCGGAGCAACATCTTCAAGGACAAGCGCAACGTTCAGGGCGTCTCCCACCCCCTCATTTTTAACAAATGCGGTAATCTCAATGGTCTCGCCATTTTCAGGAATTCCATTACCATTCCCCCTGGCAAGACCGGTGCTGCCGTCATTGATTCTATAGCTTGCAACAACTATTTCGGGTTTTTCAAGCCGCGCCGCAGGAACCTTGAGATTTATCTTTCTCGCATCATATCCCCGCTTTTCCGTGCAGCTTATCAGGAATGGAACCGTGCCGCTGTTTAGATCAAGATCGGCTTTTATGTTGATTTTTATGT
Organism: Deltaproteobacteria bacterium; assembly: GCA_030611115.1. The sequence continues at coordinate 1,604 of JAUWQK010000005.1, read as the reverse complement.
CTTTTGATTCCCCAGGCTGGATGTCTCCGACAGGGATAATTTCTGGAAATTCGATGTTTTTGTAGTTTGATTCGGTGTTGAGCATTACGTCAAAGGCTGTGCCTTTGCCGGAGTTGGTGATGGTGGCGACGATTATGGATTGTTCGGCAGCGTCGATGGTGTTGTTGGGTAGGAGGGATGATTTGTCGGAAAAGGCAATATTGACACCAAGAGCGCAAGGCAAGGCTTCAATTTTGACAAGCAATTCATTAGCATCATCAGGGTCAAAAGGATATGTGAAGAATATGTTTCCACTGCGTTTACAGCGGTAACATGGATTTGATTCCAATGACGTTTTCAACAACCTTAGCCATTCTCTTGCTTTATTATAATCACCATTTTCAAAGAAATAGGTGGTTAATGCATATAGAATATATGCATGATCCGGATTTGAGCGGTTAAGCTTCATCAGTTGTTCATAGCTTTTTTCAACCTGTTCTCCTGCGAGAATCTTTAAACGCAGCAAGTTTACTTGCTCAGGCAGACAGTTGCTTGCCGATTCTGCTGCTTTTTTCTGTTTTTTCAACGCAGAATCAATATCTCCCATTTTTTCGTAGCATGATGACATAGCGCTATAGGGTACAAAATCCGGTTTCTCCAGCGCTGCTTTATTATAGTTGTCTAAAGCTTTTTCATATTCTTTCAACTCTACGCAAATGCTTCCCAGTCCATAAAGTCCTTGCTGCCTGTAGGAAGTATTCAGGAGTTTCAAATAGTTTTCTTTTGCTAAATCGTATTTTTTGGCGATCTGGTAAGCAGCAGCGAGGTTTGAAATCACCCTCTCATCTTTTATAATTGAATCATCTTTTATGAGTAAAGCTTCTTCAAGCCATTTAATAGCAGCATCATATTCCCCAAGAAAAATATATATCGCTCCGATTTCGGCCTTCAGTTTACGTACAACAGCAGGTAATGGTCTATCTGCCAATTTGTTTTTATAATACGCAATGTTTTTCTCATGCCGTACAGTTTCATTGACTCCCATTGTAGAGCATGCTGCCAAAAGAAAACATAATAACAATATCGAGATAAAACAGCCTAATATATATTTCACTTTGGGAATACACGTATAGGCTTCATTTGGCACTTTTTTGGTGTCCATAGGCTATTCCTCCTGTTTAAGGCGCTGGGAGCAGCCACTTCCAGATTGGTAAAAAAACAATATTTTTCCCTTTGATCTTTTCATTTCCTTCAAAATCCCAGGTCAGGATCATGAGATTATTGCACCCGGTTTCTTTTGCCACCTTTATGAGGGAATTTATCTCTCTGTTTCGTGTGGTTTTGTCGCTTATTTCATAACAAACCTGGGTCAACTGCGCTATTGCCAGGCCCTCTTTTATTGCGAAATCAACCTTTTTGCCATCACGAGTTTTATAATAATAAAATTCTTCTTTTCTTCTCAACAACTCAATGGCCACGAGATTTTCCAGAAGTTTGCCATGATCCGGGGAAATCTTGAATTTTACGGAATTGATTATTCCGAGATCGTATGCATAGGCTTTTCTGGGGCTTTTCAACGATTCTTTTGCTTTATTGGAGAATCTATCGAGGTTGAAAATCAGATA
>JAUWQK010000014.1 GCA_030611115.1 Deltaproteobacteria bacterium | reverse complement strand
TCATCTTTAATTCCGTCAAAAAAGTCCAGCATGAAGTCCAGGCATTTAAAAAAATAGTTCTCTTCAACTTTTAATTTTTCAAAGAAAGAACTCAAAAACTTAATCTTGTTTTCAGAAAGTACTGTCATGGCGTTTCGCAGTCTGACCTTAACAGGGGTTCTACACTTATCGGAAACAAATTTGTTTATTGCTTTAAGAAGCCTTTTGTTCAGTTTTCTTGAAATATTAAGACGGAAAACAAATTGCAGCGCAGATAATTCCGGAACAATAAAGTTTATTGAACCTTTGTTCTCCGGGAAATGTATTGTTGTTACTAATTTTTTATTTAAAATATAATTTATTACTTTTTCTTCATCTTCTTTTTTAAAATCTTTGCTTTCAAGAAATTCTTCGAGCTTAATCTGGACCGGTTCATCTGGAAAAAATATCAGCTCAATTAATGGATCCCTTTCACAATTCTGCTCGTCATAAATAATTTCTTCAAGTTCATTTATAGAAGGGTTTGAAAAAGTAGAATCAATATAGTGCGTAACGTCATCACTTAAAACAAAACCATCCCTGAAAATCCGCTCAATCTTCTCGGCAAGCAAAAAACATTTTTTCTCATCAGATTTAACTTTCTGCATGGCTGTATATTTTTTTAATTAGCTTTTTTTCTTGAATATATACAAGTTAATTTATAATATCAATTTCAAAAAGGAGATAGAAGATGAAACCAGGTTATTTGAATAAAACTTTTATTGTTTTGACAGTAGTTGCAGTTCTTGGATTTGGGACAAATGCTTTTGCTCTGCGAGGTGCCGGATGTCCACCTGAAGGATATATAAATCAAGGGCAAAACAGGTTCTGCGGAAACAACTGCTATATGGACAAGTTGAGCAAAGAGCAAATTCAGAAGATTCATGAACAGCGAAAAGCTTTTTTTAATGACACAGAAGATCTAAGACAAAAAACATACGAAAAGGAAACCGAGTTGACAAGCGTGCTTGCAAAAAAAGAACCTGATGCGGAAAAAGCAAAAGCAATTCAGAAAGACATCTCAGATCTTAAATCCAAACTGCATCAGAAAAAAATTGATCATATTGTAAAAATGAAAAAGATAAATCCCTATTGCGGCAGGAAAGCTTGTGGACTGAGGTCTGGAGATAAAGGAGACCTTTGTTCTAATTTTAGAGGCTGCTGCCGGTAAACCGACAATCGTGAACTGGTTGTCACTATACGTCAACGAACAATGCATTTATTGACCCATTGGTTTGCAACGGACTTTAATTCCATTAGCTCATCATGCTTATAAATATCAGAATTATCCCTGAAGAATTCAGGATGCAGAACATTTGTTTTACTAAATTGCTGCAATGCATAAAGCTTTGAGCCTTCAAGCCAATAACTTATATTATCAAAAATACTTTTATTAACCAAAGACTTAATGCAGGTAGTCCGGAACTCATAATCTATATTTGATTCCTTTATGATGCGTACACTTAAAAAAATGTCGTCCGTGCTGGAATTGTCTTTTATTAATGGAATGTAGTGTGAGGGATCTGTCTTTATATCCATTGCTATATAGTTTACAAGATCTTTGTCTATGAGCTTCCTTATTACTTCAGGCCTGCTTCCGTTTGTATCCAGTTTAACGGGATAATCCATAAGCCGGATTTTTTCACAAAACGATATAAGACCTTTCTGCAGTGTCGGCTCACCACCTGAAATAACAACTCCGTCCAGAAACCCTTTGCGGCTTCTAAGAAAATCAAATATCAGGTCTTCGCTCAAATAACCAGGGGGTAGAGACCTCCCCTTTGCAAGTTCAGGATTGTGGCAATAAGGACAGTCAAAGTTGCACCCGGAAAGAAAGATAACACAGCTTATCTTTCCAGGATAATCAATTAAAGAATTCTTATGTAATCCACCTATGATCATAAAAATCTAAGCCACCTTTTTTGAGAAATCAGGGCTGAATGTTTTTCTCATATTAAACTCCGCCTTCTTTCCATTATTCCATTGTTTTACCGGTCTTAAATAACCCACAACCCTGGAGTAGATTTCGGTCTCCTGATCACAGATTGAGCATCTCTCCTGTTTGCCGATCAGATAACCGTGAGATGGGCATATGCTGAAAGTTGGTGTAAGTGTAAAATAAGGCAGGCGGAAATTGGTTGCCACTTTCCGGATAAGACCCTTTACTGCTTCTATGTCATTCACCAGTTCACCGAGAAAAATATGAAGTACCGTCCCTCCTGTATATTTTGCCTGAAGCTGATCCTGAAGCATCAGTGTTTCGTAAATATCATCTGAATAGTTTACCGGAAGCTGGGTTGAATTTGTATAATATGGATCAACCCCCTTTTTATAATCTTCCTCGTTTGCACAAATAATTTCAGGGAACTGTTTTTTATCAAGCACAGAAAGGCGATAGGATGTTCCTTCTGCCGGCGTTGCTTCAAGATTGAAAATATCACCTGTTTTTTCCTGTATCTCCGAAATCATGTCGCGCATGAAATCCATTACTTTAAGAGAAAACTTTTGTCCTGCATCGCTTGCGATATCTTCCCCAATAAAATTTAAACAGGCCTCGTTCATGCCTATGATTCCGATTGTGGAGAAATGATTCTTCCAGTACAGGCCTGAGCCCTGTTTGATTTCTCTTAAATAAAACTTTGTGTAAGGATACAGATCTCTGTCAGTAAATCTTTCAAGTATCTTTCTTTTTATCGACAGACTATCAACAGCTAACTGCACCTTTTCTTTTAAATCATCAAAAAATTCGTGCTCTTCTTTTGCAATGTATCCTATTCTCGGAAGATTAATTGTCACAACCCCGATTGAACCGGTAAGTGGATTTGCCCCGAAAAGCCCTCCTCCTCTTTTTAACAGCTCCCTGTTGTCAAGACGCAGGCGGCAGCACATGGACCTTGCATCGTCCGGTGACATGTCTGAATTAATAAAATTTGAAAAATACGGAATTCCGTATTTGCCTGTCATCTTCCATATCATCTCAAGATTAGGATTATCCCAGTCAAAATCCTTAGTGATGTTATATGTTGGTATGGGAAATGTGAAAACCCTGCCCTTTGCATCGCCTTCCATCATTACTTCAGCAAATGCCTTGTTAATAATATCAATTTCCGGCTGGAATCCGGAATAGGTCTCTTCTTGCTCAATTCCTCCCAAAATTACAGGCTGATCCTTTAAAATTGAAGGAACGTAAAGATCCATTGTAATATTTGTAAAAGGAGTCTGGAAACCCACACGCGTCGGGATGTTAATGTTAAAAACAAATTCCTGAAAGGCTTGTTTTACTTCAATATAATCTAAATTATCATAACGTATAAATGGGGCAAGAAGAGTGTCAAAATTGGAAATAGCCTGTGCTCCAGCGGCCTCGCCCTGGAGTGTGTAGAAAAAGTTTACGATCTGGCCAAGAGCTGATCTCAGATGTTTCGGGGGTGCGCTCTCTACTTTGCCCTCAACTCCCTTAAAACCCTGTATTAACAGATCACGCAAATCCCATCCAACGCAATATATCGACAAAAGGTTAAGATCGTGGATGTGAAGATCACCTTTTTTATGAGCAGATCTGATCTCAGGTGGATAGATCCTGTTCAGCCAGTACTCTGATGTTATATCCGAGGAAATATAATTGTTGAGCCCTTGAAGCGAATAGCACATATTGCTGTTTTCCTTGATCTTCCAGTCTAATTGCTGGATGTAGTGGTCAACAAGATCAACATTAGCCTTGGTTACAAGGTTTCTTATCTGCGCATGCTGTTCCCTGTATATGATATATGACTTGGCTGTCTTATAGAACGAAGAATCAAGCAATACCCTCTCAACAATATCCTGAATCTCTTCCACCTCCGGAAGAGGACCAAGACGAAGCTCATGAGCTAATGTCAGGACTCTTAATGTGAGCTTTTTCGCTTCTCTTTCTTTGAATTCTCCGGTTGCCTTGCCTGCCTTAATAATGGCGGCTGTAATTTTTGTAGAATCAAACTCAACTACTCTTCCATCCCGTTTTTTGATTTCTTCAAACACTTATACCACCTATTAGAATTCTGTTGGAATTGATTTAAAATTAGTGAAAGGCCTGCCAATTAAAACTGAATTAAATATTGACGTTAGGCTGTTAATACCACACATATAGTATGTGTCAACAAAAAAAATTACATATATGGTATTAAGGGTTAAATAATGCCCATATTGGTTTTCCCGCCGCAACTCTTCCCGGCATGGAAAACTCAAATCGCCTGGTTTCCACACAGGTTGCACAGTTTTGGCTTGACCGTCCTGACATTTATCATGTATATTTCCTGCAAATTGTTGCAGATATTTCTTAGCCTGGAGATGGCTGGATATCTTAAACACTATCTAACACCTTCAAAGGTTTACGGCACTTGGCGACATATTCAACTTTCAGTCCTTATAATAAGACTTTTTATTCGGCAAAATCGCCCTATTATTCTTTTTCGCATGCAATAATACACGAAAACAAATCGGGCTTTTAGGCCCGCTACATCAAAGTTCGGCAGGAAAAAGCTATTTTTCGAGACCATGAATGATGCTGACCAGAAAGTGAAAAGCGATTATGAATCGTCAAAAATATTTCAACTGCATTGAAGAAAAACTCAGCATTCTTGCTACTCGCATAGAGATGCGTGGGGGCTTAAATATTCTGGACATGCATCTGCATTCAGAGAACTTTTATTCGCATTTCTTAAATCTGCTCTTTGGTTGGAATCTCAGAAACTATAATAAAGAGCAACATAATGTGGCTGGTATTGATTTAGTAGATACAACAAATAACATCGTTGCGCAGGTTTCTTCTACTGCAACGCGTCATAAGATTGAATCCGCCCTCGCTAAAGACCTTTCCACCTTCAAGGGCTATTCCTTTAAATTTATATCCATTTCCAAAGACGCAAAAGACTTACGAACCAAAACATTTTCGAATCCTCATGATCTGACATTTTCACCCGCCGATGACATTCTTGATATCCCCTCTCTTTTAGTGTTAATTGGTACAATGGACATAGAGCGGCAGAAAGATGTCTATGATTTTCTGAAAAAGGAACTCAAAAATGAACCCGATCCAGAGAAAGTAGAGTCTAACCTGACTACAATCATCAAAATTCTTTCCAAAGAAGACTGGAGTCAGGGGGTATCAGGCTTTGAAACAGTACCGTATGATATTGAAGCAAAAGTTTCGTACAATCAATTAGACGCCGCCAGAGTTCTTATCGACGACTATAAAATTCATTATCCTCGTATCGAAAAAATCTATTCGGATTTTGACAGGCAGGGCGCAAACAAAAGTCTTTCGATTCTCAATGGTATCCGCATGGAGTATATCGCTCTTGGCTCAGTTGGTTCTCCTGACACGTGCTTTTTTTCGATTATAGGAAAAGTTGTCCGGAAGATTCGGGCGAGTGCCAATTACACGCCTATGCCCGAAGAAGAACTTGAGTTGTGTGTCCAGATTCTCGTTGTGGATGCCTTCATTCGTTGCAAAATTTTCAAAAATCCTTTGGGAAATTACGATGCTCGTTCCTGACAACATTCATCCCGAACAGACCATTTACTTCAATGGTGCTTTTGTACTGAAGGCGATTCAAGAGAATCGTGTAATGGATATGCTCGATTTATACATACAAACAACATCTGAGCAAGAAATGAGCATGCCGGTTTTTGTACTGTGTCTCGACTGGCTTTTTCTTCTCAATCTGGTCACATTGAATGACTACGGCAAGGTGGAACTATGTTCTTGAAGTCACTGACCATTACCCGTGGGGATGGCGCCATAATCCGAGGCATACGATTTAACCCGGGTTTTAACCTGATTGTTGACGAAACACCAGTTTTAAGCGGTAAAGAGACCGGGAACAACGTCGGCAAGACAACGGTTCTGAAGCTGATTGATTTCTGCCTTGGTGCCAAGGCGAAGGGGATATACTCCGACCACGAAAACAAACGGAACGAATACAAGCTTGTCAAAGATTTTCTTGTTGACAACAAAGTGCTTGTTTCGCTGGTTCTCAAAGATGATCTTTTGCAGGAAGAGTCTCGAGAAATGTTCATTGAACGGAACTTTCTGACCCGAAAAAACAAAATTCAACGCGTAGACGGCAACAATAAAACTGATGACGAGTTTGAAGAAACACTAACAGATATTCTGTTTCCCGGACATTACGGGAACAAGCCGACATTCCGGCAGATAATTGCTCACAATATCCGCTACAAAGATATAAGCATTAACAACACGCTCAAAAATCTAGACCGTTTTACTCGTGATGATGAGTATGAAACGCTCTATCTCTTTCTTTTCGGCTGTGATTTTGAGCAAGGAGATATCAAGCAGGAGTTGCGCACTCAAATCAATGCTGAGGAAAAATTCAAGAAACGCCTTGAGTCTGAACAGACAAAATCGGCATACGAGACTGCGTTGTCACTTCTTCAATCAGAGATAGAAGAACTTGAACGTCGAAAGGCGTCACTCAATCTTAATCCAAATTTTGAATCGGATTTGGACAAGCTGAACAGAATTAAATATCAGATAAACCTTACTTCATCTGAAATTGGCAGACTTGAACTACGGAAAGATTTGATTTCAGAAGCACAGAAGGAGATACAATCGGGTGAATCCACAATAGATCTGCAGCAGTTGCGGCAGATATATCAGCAGGCAACATCTCTGGTAAGTGAAATTCAAAAGACCTTTCAGGAGCTTTATGATTTTCACAACCAAATGGTGGAGTCCAAAATTCGGTTCATTACGCAGGATTTACCGAAGATTAAGGCGAAGCTTACCGTACAACGTGAGCATTTGACCCGCCTCTTGGTTGAAGAAGCCGAATTAAGTGCCGCTATTACCAAAAGTGATTCCTTTGAAGTGCTTGAGCAATTGATTGTAGAGCTTAATGCCAAATACCAAACGAAGGGGGAATATGAAAACACTCTGCGTCAATTGAGTGCTGTCGAGTCAAAACTTACGGAACTCAATAAAGAGCTCGCAGTAATCGATAACGACCTGTTCTCCGATGAATTCGCCCTGAAAATCAAAGAACAGGTCAACAAGTTCAACAGACTTTTTTCATCTGTGTCTTATGAGTTGTATGGTGAAAAGTATGCGTTGAAGCCCGATAGAAAAATAGTAAAGGGACGCCGCCTTTACGAATTCACAGCATTTAACACCAATTTCAGTTCTGGAAAAAAGCAGGGTGAAATATCGTGTTTTGATATCGCCTACACCCTCTTTGCCGATGAAGAGAATATCCCCTGCATGCACTTTCTCCTCAATGACAAAAAAGAACTGATGCATGATAATCAACTCCTGAGGATTGCTAATCTTGTCAATGCAAATGGTATACAGTTTGTTGCATCAATTTTGAAAGATAAGCTGCCGGAGGAATTGAATAAAGATGAGTATATAGTGGTGAAATTATCACAGGAGGATAAACTTTTCAGGATTGAAAGGTGAGTTAACGCTAACCGCATCAACGCGGACTGGCAATTCCGCTATGCTCCATTGCCAGCCGGTTACGCTCGCGTTCGATCACAAAATTAAAGAGTATAGGATGCTCAAAAATGACTTTAGATGAAATAAAAAAAATGGTTATACCCGCCTGTAAAACATTTAACGTAGAACGACTGAGTATTTTTGGTTCATATGCCAGGGGAGACACAAGTAGATCAAGCGATATTGATTTCATCGTTGAGTTTATTGACCCTAACCATAAGCCATCAAAGCGATTCTTTGGCCTACTCCATCTTTTTGAAGACAAATTTCGTTGCGAAATCGATATGGTAACGCCCGATGGGATTAAAAATCCTTATTTTCGAGACAGAGTAATGAGAGAAAGGGTTGATTTATATGAAGGATGAAATTCTGAAGCATCTTTACGATGTCAAAGATGCCGCTTTAGCAATAAAGAGATTTGTCGAGGGGAAAACCTTTGATGATTATAAGGAAAACGCTTTGCTTCAGAGTGGAGTTGAAAGAAAATTTGAAATTGTTGGTGAGGCACTGAACAGAATTAAAAGGGATGCTCCTGAAATGCTTGATCAAATTCGAGAGCATCGGAGCATCATTTCGTTCAGGAATATCTTAGTACATGGTTATAATGGCATAAGCAATAGAATCGTATGGGGAATTATTGAGGAGAATCTTGACAATCTGATTGAAGATGTTGCCATCTTAATAAAAGATAATGATCGAACCAACTGCTGCACTTGACCGCAAAAGCCAAGCCGATCTAGAACATTTGGGAATTGGCGTCAAAGCTTGGACTCTGATATGCTGTTTTTCTATGTGACACCATTAATTATAAAGGAGGAGCTGAAAATGGATGAAATTAGAGGGGTAACGGTTACTGACATTCAAATGCCTTTCGGTTCAATGGTTATCTTTATGATAAAGTGGGCTATTGCGTCAATACCGGCAGCGATAATTTTATTTCTAATTGCTTCTGTTTTTGCTGTAGTTTTTGGTGGTGTTTTTAGTGGTATGATTGGCATAATGCGATAATAATTTTGGCAAACAGGATATGTCTTTACTTTTTTATTTATCAAAAGTTTTCTCCGCTCACCCTGACGCCCGAAGCCGGGGCGTTTTTCGCTTTTACCATTTTGTGAGGAAAATAACATGGATGAAGATTTTCGCCTAACACGGCATACAACCTTGTGGGAAGAGCAAAACAAGCGAGTTAAGCGTACAATTATTGCCAGCCTGGTCTTCGGCATTTTGTTGCTGGTGAACGTCCTCAAGCCCTATTCTTCCGACATAGATAAGAAGCGAGATATAAGAACTGAAATAGAAATATACAAGAACGAAAAAGGCGTAATAGAAAACTCTATTACAGCGATTGATGATTTCAAACAGACTTTAGGTGCTGTCCAGATAACCATCAGAAAACAACCATGGATGAAGGAAAAAGACAAACTTATTCGGACATTGGCCGGGATCAACAGACGAGGCGAAGGAAACTGGCAGCGGTATCAGGAAGAGGCTGATAATACGGTACGTGTAATTGGAGCACAAGTTAACGAAATGGTAGTAAAACCTCTCAATGAATTTCTCCCTGACTACCCTCAAGTTGCCGTACTGATGCCGGAACTTTATACTGAGCTGAAAACCCTCCCGATGACAATTCAGGAATGGATACGTCGTAATTTGGGTAAAAGGTGGTACCGCACGCTTGAAAGCAAAATGGAACGAGTCGAATCCATTTCGAGAGATTTACAGGTCAAGCTTGATACAATTAATAGCAAGATAAGTATGGAAAAACCGAACCTGGTGAGAAAAAGAAAAGAGCTGACGCAAGAAATTACTCGCATGGAGAATAAGGCAGATATCCAGGCTAAGGAGAAACTATTGAAGACATTAGAAGCCAGGATGGACAAGATTATGCCCGAATGGATTCGGGGCTTAATCTCTTTACATCAGATGATTCAATATTACCCTCTCATTATATTAGGTTCGGTGATATATGTCTTAGCTCTTGCCGTTTCTCTTAACTCTCATTACCAATCTATGGCCGCTGTACGGAAAATCAATCAAGCAGCTAAAACCGACCCCATTTTTTCCTCACTTTGGACTTTAACTTATAGAGGACATAGCACCATTTTAACAATTGCCTCCTACATCGGTTTTGTGGCTGCCATGTGGATATTGTTTGAGATGGGATCTGATATATTCGCCAAGTGGTTGATCGAGGAAGGAGAAGGATTTTTAGGAAACGATAGTCTAAAGATAATCCGGTGGATAGGGAGATGTATTTTGGCAGCAACGGTTTGTTTTGTTGCCATAAAGCCATACTATCGTAAAAGCAGTACATCATCAGTGGCTGAAATATGAAGCAGATGAACATTTATAAAATTATAGATACACACTCCCATCTTTGCGATTCCATTTTTGACTCTGACCGAACGGAAGTAATTGAGACGCTTTTTGAAAACACCTGCCGCCTGTACAGTAAACTTAGGGCTCGGTCAAAAATAAGTTGGTAGAATTTGCGCCCAAATTTGCCGTAGATTTCATCGATCTGATTGAACAAAACCGCAGGAATAGCGGGCTATTTCGAGGATTTTTGCGAATGAAGATCGATGAAAGATATGGTGAAGTTGGGATGCAAATAATATGAAAACATTCTTAATTTGCCACCGCGGGGCGCTCGGTGATTTTATACTTACATGGCCCGCTATTCACTGCTTACGAAAAATTTTGCCGGATTATTTTTTTACAGGTATTGGCCGCCCGGAATATATGCGTTTAGCCATTAATCTCGGCCTGCTTGATTCATTCATAGACATGGATTCTTCAAAATTGCTTGATCTGTTCAATGGAAAAGCAATTCCTCCGGAAATAGGCCAACCAAATGGCGCCGTACTCTGGCTGTCATCCGGACAGAATGTTGTTAATCTTCTAAAAAAATATGCTTTGCTGCCGGTTGTATCAATTGCCCCATTTCCAGCCAGGCGGATGCATGTAGCAGTTTATCACTGTCAATCCATGCAATCCCATTTTCCTGTTAATATTCCTGAAAACCTTTCTGATTGTTTTCCTCCAAGGACAAAAAAAGGCAATTATGCTCTGATTCATCCTGGAAGCGGAAGCCCTGCCAAAAACTATTCGCCCCGATTTTATCTTGCTCTTGCTGATGAATTGCAACGATTTGGATATAAAAAGACAGGGTTTATCGCAGGACCTGCAGAAAAAACAACCTTCATGCATGAGGATTTTACAGGCAGATGGGTAAAGTGGCCGGAAAATGTTGAAAGCCTGGCCAACCTGCTTGCCGATGCATCACTCTATATTGGAAATGACTCCGGCGCAAGTCATCTCGCAGGAATTCTTGGGGTGCCGACAATTGTTTTTTATAAAACCACTGATCCGGAAGTCTGGGGAGTTCTGGGCAGAAAGGTGGCCCACATTAAAGCCGGTAATGAAAAATCTGCTTTAAATAAAGTTCTAAAGCTTCTATCATCAAAAATATACATTCTTGACAATTAAAACTCAGATGTGTTTTTAATTTAGGGTTCGCTCAAAAATAAATTTACATTTTCAGGTGTCGAGGCGCCCGTATGGCAAGGCGCGAGGAGGGCGAATAGCGGGCTATTTAACCAACGAGCAACGCAACCATGCGGGATGGATCGGCTCATCAAAATGTGAAGTTATTTTTGAGCGAGCCCTTACTATTATCAGACATCACGGTAAATAGACCAATTTCTTATGTTAAACTGTGCACAGCCTCAGGCATTGCAGTTGATCCATGTATTGGATATTTAGAAATATAAAAAGCCAATTTAAGTTTCAGTCGTCCCATCAGCTTTATTCCTGT
>JAUWQK010000167.1 GCA_030611115.1 Deltaproteobacteria bacterium | reverse complement strand
GTGAACTTTTACTTTAACCTAAATTGAGCGGTTTTTTACTCGATCTGCACCAATCTCTTGAGCATCAAGGACTTGCTAAAAGTCTCGACATATCCATTGGTATGCCTACGCTTTTCGCAAACCTTGCTACATCAAGATCTTAGCACATTTCTTCGCAAAAAATCGCTCAACTTAGGTTTAAATCCATTTGTCATTTCGGGATGAGTTATATTTTGCCGTATATTTTTTCTATAGTCCGATAGCATTGTTTTTCCGGGTTTGAAAAATTCTTGATTCTGCTGATTACTCCGGCAACTTTTATGTTGGAAAAACTCTCAACAGCCTCAATATTTTCGCTTATCATATCCTGTGGGGCAGGCTTTTCTCCAGCATCTATAAAAACTATTCCGGCCGGTTGTATATCCCTTTTATGCAAAGCCTCAATTGTAAGGAGAGTATGGTTGATCGTGCCCAATCCGGCACGGGCGGCAATAATCGGCTTTGCTTCTGTCATCTTGATAAGATCTATCATTAATGTATTTTCGTTGACCGGCACAAGAAGCCCGCCGGCAGCCTCCATTATAACTGGAGAATAAATCCGGCTCTTTTTATCCAAAGCATTCTGTATTGCCTTTAACTCAATATTTTTCCCCTCATTGCGGGAGGCAAAATAGGGGGCTTTAGGCTCCCTGAAACAATAGACTATTGAATCAGCAGGATCTTCTTTAGTCAACTGCCTTACATGCTTATAAATGAATCTTGCATCGCTGTCTTTATCATAAGGATCGCTGCACCCTGTTTGAATCGGCTTTATATAAAAAGGTATGCAGCCATTCGCATAAAAAACCGCATCAGCAAAAGAGATAGAACCGTTTTTCCCACGCCGGTATCAGTGCCTATAACGAAAATATTATCTGTCTGTTTTTTCAATTTTTGTAACAATTCAGTTTTTTTAAAGAGACTTTTTTTGACAGAATTAACAGGATATTCAGGATATAAAATATTGTAGCCGTTCACGGCTTGAAACTTGAAATTGGGAAGAACAGTACAAAAGCATGAAGGCCAAATTTCTAATTTCAATGTTCCGTGAACGCTTACAAATCTTGTTTATCCTGTTATCCTGTCAGATTCTTTTTCAAAAAGCTAAACTATTACACTTGAGGTAAGACTATGCAGGACGATTTAATCTCCGCCATGACCCAGGAGGTCAAGGCGGAGGTTATTAATAATTATTTATATGAACGACGGTTGATCGAAGAACAGATCAGCTATGTTAAGGAGATGGCTGATCATGCCGCTCAACTGCAGGAAATGCTCTTCAAACGCTTTGCACGAATGTATAACTTACTTCCAAAGCCTGAATTCATCAATGAGTTTGTGTTTCTGCTTGGATTGAAAGAAGCCCCTTTTAAGGACAGGATAGCTGATGAGCCCGAATACCGCAAAGATGTACTGTTTATTAAAGTTCGCGGCCTGACCGATCGTTCAAAATTTAAAAAACTCTTGCTGGAAGCATACAGGAGGCTGTGCAACTGGAATAATAAGTACCTTGAAGCTTACAGGAATCTTATTGAGGAATGTAAAGCGGTAAATCACAACCTGAAAAAGTTTGAAGACAACCATGACCTTCTTACCATCCTGAACTTCCTGAAAGGCATGGATCTTGAAGAAATTACAAAAAAACATTTTATGGGCGATAATTTCGCACCCGAAGAAATGGCTTCTATTGAAAAAACCCTGCGTTTCAAACCTGTCAGCATAAAACAATTCAACCTCATACCCCCTCCAGATCTTCCCGAACTCACTGATATTCAGACCCAGATCGCTTCTCTGGCGAATTCAGCCTATGACCAGTACAGCAATAATATGAAAACACTTATCAGATAAGGGCTCCGTCTCCACTTGACACACCTTCAACTATTGGTAACTTCTCAATAAGTTCGGGCAACTTTTTAAAAATTTTTATCGTCATTCTCGCGAAGGCGGGAATCCAATGCTTTTTCGAATTTTCTGGATTCCCATTTTCACGGGAATGACGTTTGGTGCCGGAACTTATTGAGAAGTTACAACTATTGTTGACAACATATTAAATTTATATATATTTTAAATATTAAACTCAAGTTCGCACCCTTAATTCCATATTGCATCCTATGTGCTTGCCTGACAGAACAAATAAACACAACTTCTCAAAAATATCCCTTGTAATAAAGGACAAGCTTGGGGTTGCTATAACCATCAGGGCATATCAGGCCAAGGATTACCGGCGTCTTATAGATATGTATGATAAATTTGAGCCCAAAGGAATAGCAATGGGGCTTCCTCATTTTGATAAAAAATTAAGGTATAACTGGATAGACTGTTTAGTAAAGTCATTTTTCAATACAATAGCTATTTATCAAAATAAGATTATAGGACATAGTGCAATCGATATATTTCGCAATAAATCTTCTCCAGAGTATATGATTTTTCTTGATCAGGATTTCAGAAATCGGGGAATCGGAACCAGTCAAACAATGATTATTAAAAAAATATGTAAGGACTTAGGTTGTAAACGAATCTGGGTAGCTGTAACATGTCACAGTATGCTGGGCATCAAGGTATTTAAAAAATTAGGGTTCAAATTTACCGGAACAATTGGGCCGGAACGTGAAATGGTACTTAAACTAAAACGATAAAATGAAATCAGCCTTCATACACAGCGACGAATTTTCAAAATTTAAGGTAAGTAATGAATATCCATGGCTTACAGAAAGATCAGATGTTACATACAGCAAATGCAAGGAACTTAAACTGTTTGACCATGACGGGATAGAGGTTATTCAGCCGAAACCGGCTTTAATAAAAGATCTGTATTTATATCATACAAAGGAATATATTAATCTTTTGAAGAAAGCCGACAAGGGAATTTTTGATGAATCAATGCTCAAATACGGTCTTGGAACCCTTGAATGCCCGGTTGTAAAGGGTGTTTTCAAATATCACAATCTGGCTGCAGGCGCCACCATTGCCGGAGCAAACCTGCTTGTTCAAAATAAAAAAGATATTGTATTCAGTCCAACAGGAGGTTTTCACCACGCAGGGCCTGATTTTGCTTCCGGATTCTGTTATATAAATGATATTAACATAGCCATTAATAAACTCTTAAAAACAGGCAAGCGCATACTCTATATTGATATCGACGCTCACCATGCGGATATGGTACAGGAAACTTTCTACAGCAATCCTGATGTTATGAAAATATCCTTTCACGAAAGCGGCAAAACTCTTTTTCCGTGGAAAACAGGGTTTGAAAATGAAATTGGCAAGGGAAAAGGAAAAGGGTATAATATTAATTTTCCTCTACCTGAAAATACAGGAGATGAAGAATTCCTATGGGCTTTTGAAAGGGTATTCCCACCTGTTGCGCGTGCATTTAAAGCAGATATTACATTTGCTATTTTAGGCGTTGATATTATTTCTTCAGATCCTTTAACCCATCTTCAACTAACTAACAATGCCTTTATTAAAGCTGTGAAAATAATTAAACAGGCATCTGCAAAATTGCTTGCGCTTGGTTGCGGCGGATATTCGCTTGACAATATGGAGCGCTCATGGACCTTAGCCTGGGCTGCCATGAATGATTTAGAACCAAAAGAAGATGCCGCAACTTTTGGAGGAATGTTCTGGGGAGACGGGCTCTCTTCTCTTCTGGACCGGCCCTCATTTCTACCGAATAATATAAGGAAAAAGACAAAAAAAGAGATCAAGAAAGTATATAAATATATTGTATCAAACATATTTCCCATATTAGGAATTAAGCCATAGTAAAATCACCACCATAGGAGGTGGCTTGTTTACATTAGTCATCAAAGGCGCCCTGACACACACTGCTACTAAGTGCCTAAAATGCCTAAAGTGAGCTAAAGTGCCTAAAGTTGTGTTACGCCTTCGGCGTGCTAATTTTAAAGTTATAAGTGCATTAAAGCCTGTCAGGGTTACAAGCAACCAAAAAAGTTAAAATTATCTGCGCCGAAGGCGCATTCCTTAACTTTAGGCACTTTAATATACTTTACTCAAGTTTCGCACCCCTTCTATGCAACAAAAGCTTTAAGGGGCAGGTGTTAGATAGTTTTTTTAAAAAGCAAAATATGTTCACTCTGGTTTTGGCAACGGCACCATACCCACTCAGTTTGTAAGGAGCGAGACATGC
>JAUWQK010000045.1 GCA_030611115.1 Deltaproteobacteria bacterium | reverse complement strand
TAAAAACGTAATGGTTCAATCAGAGATAGTAAAGCTAATAAAAAGGGGCGAATCCAAAACGGTCGAATTTAAAGAAACATTTGATAATAAAACAATCGAAACGGCCGTTGCCTTCGCTAATACAAGAGGAGGGCATATTGTTATTGGGGTTTCCGATAAAGGCGCTAAAAAGGGTGTTCAGATTAGTAGATAAAAAAATTCTGAAAGAGATTGGTGAAAAAAAAGGCAGAAAATATGAATTGGCATAACGGACATTTATCGGACATAACAGACACGTTCCAGACATTTATCGGATATAACCATTGGCATTTAATAGGTGCTTTTGGCGATTATGATGGAAAGTAAAAATCCGCTATCAGTGGCAGATATTTCGGAACCTCATTTTGAATGAATATCAGGAATTGACTAATATATCGAGACAAACGACAACAATCGATCTATCAGAAATGGTCAAAAAATGTGTTCGAAAGGATAGGCAAGGCCGGCAAGGGAATTGCCTATCGATTGCCTTAATTGACTAATAATTGACTAATGACGAACAGTGCATCATATAATACACAGTGAAATAAAGGTGTTATAAAATGACTGAAAGCCGATCTCACAAAACCGCAGCAAACCGTATCGCTAAAAAGATGAATACTGAATATAACGACGGAAAGGGCGTCGATATCAGGTCCAAAAAGGCAACCATAGAGGTAGAAACTCCAGAAACCGTGGGCAATGCCCTGGGACAGTTACGAGGTCACCGTGGCCCGGCTTATATTGCCGGTACGAATAAAGAAGCCGTCAATAAAGCTATAGAGACAACAAAAGGGACTACGGTTGGCGTTATGGATAACCAGGGAAACATCATAAAGCCATCGACACGCAAACGATAAATGCCGTATAGAATAGGGGCAGCATACATATTATTGCCTTTTCTCTTCAGGAAATAGGTATACTGGCCTTGGAATTTGCTCCCAGAATTTCTGCTGAATATAATTTATTGTTGCCAAACAAGATAAAATTATCTAAATGATAACTATGTAATATGAACAAAATATACGATAGTTAGGAATTATATAATGAATAAATTGCCAG
Organism: Deltaproteobacteria bacterium; assembly: GCA_030611115.1. The sequence goes on along the minus strand of JAUWQK010000045.1, from coordinate 7,639 downwards.
TTTCAATAAATCCATGTCCAATTGTTGAGGCCATTTTCGAAGTTCGATTTGAATCATCTTTGCCTGACGATGCGATTTTTGGAATTGTTTACAACCAGTTTAAGGATGAATTTCAACAAGTAGAACAATTACCTGTTTTACAATTACCTGCTGCAATCAGAAACCAGGACCCTAATCTCAAATTTACACCTCATTACAAAATTAAAAAAGATAATTTCATTATTCAAATTGGTCCCAGAGTTTTCTCGTTGGCAAATTTGAAGGATTGTTGTGGCTGGGATAAATTTTCTAAAAAAATATATGATACTTATAATAAGTTATCAGAGTTAAAATTAATCGATAAACATTATCGCATTGCGCTTAGATATATTAATGTATTTCCGGACATTAATGTCTTCAACAAATCAAACTTAAAAATACTGCTTAATAACGAGCAGATTAATGATAATAAAATAAATTTCTCTTCAGAATTTCCATACGAATATGGTTCAAGTAATCTCAAGCTGATAAATCATGCTGAAGTAGCAATTGAAAATCAGGTTATAAAAGGTTCTATTATCGACATAGATACTAATGTGGAAATTGATAAGTTTGGAAACTTTCAAGACGCAATGGAGTGTGCGCACCATACTGAAAAGACATTATTTTTTAATTTATTAGGGAACGAATTCTTATCATCATTAAATCCAGTCTACGAGGAAAAATAAGATGTTATTGCCACAATTTAGAAATCTTGTCGGAAGCGCCGTTACTGCTGGTGTTTTATGCTATTCATATCTCGGCGCTCCAACAACAATCAACTTGGATACTGTAAATACAAATATACAAATTAGTGCGCCAAAAGAAATAAAATATGATTATTATCAAATAATAAACCCGGATCAGGCTGTAATGCTTGAACAAATTGATGTAATACATAAATTTGCTTCGTCCATATTAGATAACATCAAAGATTTAGACCCTGAATTTTCTAAAACAGTCGATGAGAACTTTTGGGATTTGATATGATTCCATTCGAGGAAATAAAAAAGTATCTTCCGCAGCATCTATCCTCTACCGCAGAACAAGAATTATTTAACGAATTAAAAGCATTCCCGCATAATATAGATCAAAGAATATATACAACTTATCTGCACAACCATACAAATCTTTTTCAAGGTGATGGAATTCAAAATTTACTGTATATCCATTTCCCAGACACTAATGTTGGCCAAGTGCCAGGCATGATCTTGTCAAATACTTGTGACATAGATCAGTCAAATAAACGTCTTATGCCGTTAAGGATGGTTTATGCCCCGATAATCAACCTTGGGAAATACAAACAAAGTCTTATTAAAAATCATGTCGATACCGGCCGGAGATCAATTGAATCAATAAATTCGCACATTGCCGACATACGGAAACAACAGATCAGCCATATATTTTACCTTCCCAAAGGTGGTCAACTCGAAAATGATTCTATCGTATTTTTTGACCGTATAAATAACTGTCCAGCCAATCTGCTTGACGAAAAATCTGTAAAACGCCAGAGAATTTTTACATTGAGCGATTACGGATTCTATTTGTTCCTTTTTAAACTATCTGTTCATTTCACAAGAATTAGAGATGGTGTTTCCAGGACAATGCATTAATAATTATGCACTGGGGGGCATTATTATCTATTCAAGCGCTATTGATTGAAGCATTGAACAAGAAATACCGAACTGCCTCCAGAGTTGATGACAAAATTCTTTCCGGGACTGGCTGAAAAATTTGATGTTGCTAAGCTGGACAGGGCTAAGATTGTTACCCTTGAATATGCAGGGAAAAGAAGCGAGGCTGCTATCCTGAACCATGCCTCTCCGACGGATGCTGGCTCGCTAATTCAGGTTGAAAGATGCTATTATGGAGTTTCGCCGGAGAAGGTTGGTTAAACAACCATGCTAATATCTCCCTACCAGGCAAAATATTATGCATATCAGCTAATAAAAAGATGTCCTTCTGATACACCTGAAAAACTAAGCGCCATATTATCCAACGCACAGGTTGACCTGAACCCTCATCAGATAGATGCGGCGCTCTTTGCTTTTAAATCCCCTCTTTCAAAAGGAGCAATTCTTGCCGATGAGGTCGGTCTTGGAAAGACGATAGAAGCAGGCATCCTTATTGCTCAGAAATGGGCTGAACGCAAAAAGAAACTTTTGATTATTGTCCCTTCAAGTCTAAGAAATCAATGGTGCCAGGAGCTTTTCGACAAATTTTATCTTCCTTCAATTATCCTTGAAGCAAAATCCTTCAATCAATTTATAAAGCAAGGTGGCAAAAACCCATTTGATCGGAACAAAATTGTTGTCTGTTCATTTCATTTTGCGCGTAACAAAGAAGAATATATTAAACATACAAAATGGGATCTTGTGGTTATTGATGAAGCGCATAAGCTTAGAAATGTTTACAGAACCGATAATAAAATCGGAAAATCCATAAAACATTCTCTTGAGTATTCAAAAAAGGTATTACTTACAGCTACACCTCTGCAAAACTCACTTCTGGAACTTTATGGTCTTGTCAGCATTATTGATGAACATATTTTTGGCGATCTCAAAAGTTATAAAAGCCGGTTTGCACGCATTGATAACGACACCCGGTTTATAGAACTTAAAGAAAGATTAAAACCGATATGCAAGCGGCATCTGCGGAGAAATGTCCAGGAATATATCAACTATAAAAACCGGATACCCATAACAATTGAATTCATTCCAACCGATGATGAACAAGTCCTTTATGAAATGGTATCCGAATATCTGCGAAGAGAAAATCTTCAGGCCCTGCCAAAAGGCCAGCACCATCTGATGATCCTCATATTACGCAAACTTCTTGCTTCTTCAACTTACGCAATTTCACGCACACTCGACATGCTTGCCGGAAAATTAAGGAAGAAACTCAAAGATGCTACTATTGTTGAGTCATATGATGATGATATTATTGAAGATTTTAGTGCTGCCGAGGAAGTTTGTGATGAATGGGATGAAAATGACAATGAAGCTGAAGTGCTGACTAAAGCAGACGTCAACGTCAAGGTTATCGAAAGTGAAATAGGAGAACTCGAAGCGTTCAGAGATTTAGCTGAAAGCATTGTTCATAATGCAAAGGGAGAAAAACTTAAAACAGCGCTTAAGCAGGGATTTGCAAAAGCCAGAGAGCTTGGCGGCAGAGAAAAAGCTCTTATTTTTACAGAATCTGTCCGCACACAACAGTATTTGAATAGAATTTTACAGGAGATACCAGAATACAAAGACAAAATAGTATTATTCAGCGGATCAAACAGTGATGAAAAATCAAAGGAGATTTTTGCACACTGGCTGGAAAAATATAATGGCACGGATGTAATTACAGACTCAAGAACATCCAATATTCGCGCCGCAATTGTTGATTATTTCAAGAATGAAGCAAAGATAATGATTTCAACAGAGGCCGGCGCGGAAGGGATAAACCTTCAGTTCTGCTCGCTTGTTGTCAATTACGATCTGCCCTGGAATCCGCAGCGAATAGAGCAGCGTATTGGCCGCTGTCACCGTTACGGGCAGGATTTTGATGTTGTGGTTGTTAATTTTGTAAACAAGGCAAACAAAGCGGATCAAAGAGTATTTGAACTGCTCAGAGACAAGTTCCAGCTTTTCAGCGGCGTTTTCGGCGCATCTGATGAAGTGCTTGGTGTCATTGAATCAGGCGTTGATTTTGAAAAAAGGATAGCCAAGATTTATCAGTCCTGCAGAACAAAGGAGCAGATTCAGGAAGCCTTTGACAGTCTTCAGGCGGAAATGGATGAAAAAATTGCCGCCAATATGAAATCCACCCGTGAAAAGCTGTTTGATCATTTTGATGATGAAGTAGTTGAAAAACTCCGGGTAACCCGTGAAAACAGCGAAATATATCTTGGCCGGTATGAACAATGGCTGTGGGCCATCACGCAGTTTGGCCTTAAAGAATACGCTGTATTTAATGACAGCGCTCCTGTTTTTCATCTGAAAACAAATCCATTCACAAACATAAAAATTCCTACGGGCATCTATAAACTTCAAAAAAATGTCACAGATGCACATACTTACCGCATAGGCCATCCCCTTGCACAGGCGCTTATTCAATATTCAAAAAAGCTTGATACGCCTGAAAAATCCTTAACTTTTGATTACACCAATACCAAGAGCCAAATTTCCATTCTCGAAACGCTTATCGGAAAACAAGGGTATCTTGCCGTATATAACTTTACTGTTTCAGCGCTGGAAGATGAAGATTATATTATCCATGCCGGAATTACAGATGATGGAATACTACTTGATTCCGACCAGTGCATGCGCCTTTTGTCCTTACCTGTAAAAAATGAAACCCGCATTAATGGTACATTGAATATAAAAGAGTTAGATGATATTCAGAAGGAGAAACAGTCCGGGATTATCAACGACATTGCTGAAAAAAATGCTGTTTTCTTTGAAGAGGAAATGGACAAGCTTGATAAGTGGGCGGAAGACAGAAAGAAAAGCCTGGAGATACATATCAAGGATCTTGATATGGCAATCAAGCAACAGAAAACAATGTCCAGAAAAATCGCCCGGTTGGAAGAAAAAGTTAATCTGCAACGAAAAATTAAAGTTATGGAAAAGAAAAGAACCGATCTTCGTCGAAAGCTGTTTGATGCACAGGACGAGATAGAAAAGCAGAAAGATAACCTTCTTGACGAAATCGAAGCTAAAATGAGGCAGCAAATTAAGACAAAAGAACTTTTTCGAATTCATTGGAAACTGGTTTGAGCGCTAAAATATTTAATCAGCACACTACCTTGCCATCGGGACGAATTGTTAATCCTCCAGAAAGTTGATGTTGGAACTCGATAACCCGCATCCATTTTTCGCATATTAAGACAGAACTGATTCGGGAAAGGAAGCATGACTAGTACGGCAACTGGCGCACGGTGGATATTGTCGAATCCCTTACAGATTGATGTCCCTAGCCTTTTGCAGCCTTATCTATATGTGCTATATTGAGTAGCCAGAATTATTAAATGAGTCAAATAGGAGGCAATGAGATATATGAGTGCCATTCTTTCAGATAAGGACATTGCAATTCTGATAAAGGAGAAAAAATTGCTTCCAACCGATTACCGAACAAAAATACAAGTACGTCCAAAAAGGGGCCATAAAGAACGTGAGTTGGATGTCAAAGGCAGCGATGGCAGTGATTTCCGCCTTATTTTCCGCCAGAGCCTTTTAAATCCGCTGGATTTTTCAATTATTCTGGCCTATAGACCTCCAAATTCAAACCAGTTATTTATTTAGACTACGGCGATATAACGGGAAAAGTCATGAGCATACCAATACTATTGAGCGTGATACATTTTATGGCTTCCACATTCATCAGGCAACCGGGCGTTACCAGCAGTTAGGTGCAAGAGAGGACGCATTCGCTGAACCAACGGATCGATTTTCTGAATTCCATGAGGCCGTTTCATGTATGATTAATAATTGTGGATTTGAGGTTCCATTTGATCCGCAAAGAAAACTTTTTGAGGAGATCTAAGCCATGAATATGGAGATGATTGAACGGGATTTTCGTGAAAAGGTCTGTGAAAAACTTACAATATCAAGTGAAGGAATAGAAAGATACCGTGTTTTTACTCCTTTTATGTTTGAGGACGGAGACCATCTCGCTATTGTATTAAAAAGTGAGAACGGGGAATGGTTTCTCTCAGATGAAGGACATACATATATGCACTTGACTTATGACCTGGATGAGAAAGATCTTCAGCGAGGTACCAGACAAAAACTCATTACAAATGCGCTTTCAGTATTCAGTGTGCATGACCGGGAAGGTGAATTGATTATTCCCATTCTGCATGATCGTTTTGGCAACGCATTGTATAGTTTTATTCAAGCGCTTCTCAGGATAACGGATATCACCTATCTTTCGCGTGAACGGGTTCGTTCCACTTTCATGGAGGATTTCAGAGCATTGATGGAAGAAACCCTGCCTGAAAACAGGCGTGAGTTCGACTGGCATGATCCCATCCATGATCCTGGTGGCAAGTACCTGATTGATTGCAGGATAAACGGCATGCCCAAACCGGTTTTAGTCCATGCACTGCCCTCAGATGATAGAACACGAGATGCCACTATTACTCTGCTCCAGTTTGAAAAATGGGGGGTCTCTTTCCGTTCCCTTGCCATTTTTGAAGATCAGGAGCAGATCAGTCGAAAGGTGCTGGCACGTTTTAGCGATGTCTGCGAAAAACAGTTTTCAAGCCTTGCAACTAATAGAGAAAGGATAAAGAGATATTTGGGAGATTCCATGATATGAAGCCATCCAAACATGTGAGAATATTGGAACAGCTCGCAGTTTATCCACTGCTGGTGAAAAAACCGCAAAAGAAAACCAATACTTACTTCTTGACGATATAACCTTATAAACTGAGGATGTCACATAAATTTCCAAAACGATCATGTTCATACGGGATAGCAAATCATTGAGCAAAAGGAGTTGCTTGTTGTCTCGTTAAAGACATCTCAACAAATTCATACGCGCTTTGCACGAAAGGTATCTGGAGAAGAGAGCAAATGGAAAAGGATTTAGCAAAACAAAGAGCTATTTCAATCCTAAGTGAAGAAATAGTCAAAAACAGATTAGTTATTTTCATTGGGGCCGGATGTTCCGTTTCAGCTGGTCTGCCTTCATGGAAGGAGCTTATCCATGATTTGCTGAAGCAATATAATATCGAAACCAAGGAGACTGATCTGCTGAGGCTTGCGACCAGGCTGGAGCGTGATGTAGGAAAGTTGAGATTGTGTGAGAGCATTGCAGAACGATTACAGACAAGGCCGGACACTGAAAACCTTTTGCACAATAGCATTGTGCGTTTGAGTCTTAATCTCTTCATTACAACTAACTACGACCATCTGTTGGAAGATAGCTTTAGAAAAAATGGTTTCTCGCCAATGGTTATTTCGAGAGATAAAGACTTGTCCTCTATCGATCCTGGGGAAAAAACTATTATTAAGCTGCATGGTGACATTGATATGGTTTCTTCTATGGTCATTTCCAAAATGGATTACAAACGTTATAAAACCAGTCACAAGGGTTTTGTGGAATGGCTCAATGCCGTCATGGCCCAAAACACAACGCTCTTTTTGGGGACAAGTTTTGACGATCCCCGCCTCAACGATGCAGATGACCATGTTCTAGAACTTTTTGGGGATTTCAGAAGACAACCATTTATTATCTTAAAGCGGCCTCAGAAAGATGACAGCATTCCAAGCGCGGACTTTGAAATAGATTTATCTGATTTTGAAGCGTGTTGCGAGGACTTCCGAGACCGGAATTTTTTTGTTGTAGTCATTGACAGCTACAATGAGATTCCCGATTTTCTGCAAGAGGTGCAAACCAAAGTTCTGGGAAAAAAGCGTCAAAATGACATTTCGGATTTTGATGCCACGCATATTCTGCAAGCCGACCATGTGGCTGCGCTTGAAAAGAATATGCGTGATTTATTAAATGACAAGACTTTGCAGTTGTCAGAATACGTTTTGGGAAAAGGGCGGAGGCCAACCTTTTTGGTAATGGCAGATCGCGCAAAAAAACTGATTGCCCAATTGGAGAGCCCTCCCGGCAAGTT
>JAUWQK010000031.1 GCA_030611115.1 Deltaproteobacteria bacterium | reverse complement strand
CCTCCATCATCTCTTCCATGGCGGATTCAACGCGTTCATCCTTAATATCTCTTAAACTCAGATACAGAGAGAATGGATCAACTATTTTATCATTTGCAAATAAGCCTGGAGAGTAGCTCCAGACCTCCAGTTCACATTCTGCCTCATCCGGATAAGAAATAATGTCACTGGGATATTTACGTTTTATGGCTTTCCAGTCTTTCACGGAAGCTGCGTAAATCTGCTTTTTGGGTGAAGTCAACATTGAATAGCAGGACAAGGCTGTCAGACCGGCTTGACAGACCGGCAACTTATCGATCAGAGTTTTTAGCCATACATTTTCTCTTACCGGCGTTTTTAAATGAGGCAGCGCTTTTTCCCATAATTCCCTGCGGTTTTTGTCAAAATAAACCAATCTTTTCCTGCCCACGACCGATACCTCAGCCAACCCTACGGATTCGATCTCATCGAGCGATCGGGTCATTGTCATCCGTGAATATCCAAGTGCTTCCGCTAATTGCGTTGGGGTTAAAGGTTCGGTCATTGTTTGGGTCAGTGCATAGAGAATAACGGCCTGAGTCGATGGTCCCAAAATGACTGTTGTTGCTCTTTTTTTAATAAAATATTCCCTCAAATCAATGCCTAAATCCGGGAGATAAATCTGATTCCCCGGTATGACAAAAGGAACTTTGTACTCTATCAGACGTTTTCTGTTAAACGATGAAATGCTGGAATGAACAAAAATGGCTTTCATTTTAAGATTTTGGTTCACAATATCGATATGTTTATGAATTGTCGCGGGGGTAAGCTCACTGTCGTTTTTTGATGCCAAAACAATAAATTCTTCGTTCAGCAACCCGACTTGGAACATATCATAACTATCCTGAAGAAAAAAAGGAAGCGATCCCGAATTTGCCGGTTTCGACAACGTGACCGTTATGCCAAGCGTATCCGATAAATATTTTTTGAGCCGATCAACTAAATCTTTCATCCCAATATTTTCCTCAATGCTAAAGTGTTTTTTGCACAGTAACATATATTGCATTATTGTGCAAAAAATATGTTACTTTTATTCATTATTCCCTAACGGGCATAACGCCATCCTTCATCCTGCGAAGATTTTTTTCATTAAACCTAAGCTACTTCAAATTGGATGGTGTACCCAGCGGCAAGGACAAATTTCCCATCACGATTCCCAGAAAAACTACAACCCCAGATATGCTTTTCTTACATTCTCATTTGAAAGAAGATTTTCTGCGGAATCTGAAAGAGTTATACGTCCGTTCTCCATAACATAGCCCCTGTGAGCTGCTTTCAGCGCAAGATTTGCATTCTGTTCCACAAGAAAAACAGTTGTCTGGTTTTCGACATTTATCTTCTTTATGATCTCAAACAATTGCCTTACTATAAGAGGGGCCAGTCCCAAAGACGGTTCATCCAGCAGCAAAAGCACCGGCCTTGCCATTATTGCCCTTGAAATGGCAAGCATTTGCCGTTCGCCTCCGCTTAAAGTTCCCCCAAACTGATTCCTCCTTTGACTAAGAATTGGAAAAAGGTCAAAAATATATTCCATGTCTTTTTTTATATTTTTCCTGTCCGTCCTTAAAAAAGCTCCCATGTCCAGATTTTCCAGAACCGTTAAATATGGAAAAATTCTCCGCCCCTCTGGAACCTGGCTGATTCCAAGCGAAACGATCTTGTCCGGTCTCATATTATGAATAGGTTTACCCATAAAAGTGATTTCGCCTGAACGCGATGGAACTAAACCCGAGATCGTCATTAAAGTTGTTGTTTTGCCCGCCCCGTTTGCACCTATAAGAGTTATAATCTCTCCTCTGGAAATCTCAATATTTACATTCTTCAGCACCTGAATATTTCCATAGAATGAGTTTACATTCTTTAGCCTAAGCATCTATATCTTCTCCAAGGTAGGCCTTTATCACAACAGGATTATTAATAATATCATAGGGTGTTCCCTGTGCGATTTTCCTTCCGTAATCCATAACAAATATCCTGTCGGACAGACTCATGACCAGTTTCATGTCATGCTCAATCATCAATATGGAAATATTGTCTTCATCTCGTATCCTGGTTATCAGTTCGTCAAGTTCCCTGGTTTCCCGGGGATTCATGCCGGCAGCCGGTTCATCCAGAAGAAGCAGGAAAGGTTCGGTAGCCATTGCTCTTGCTATTTCAAGTCGCCTTTGTGCTCCATAAGGAAGATTTTTTGCAAACTCGTTGACAAGGTGCGAAATGCCCGTCTTTTTTAAAATATTGTAGCTGAAATCAACCACATCCTTTTCTTCTTTAATTGTTGACTTTCCTCTTAATATAGCGCCCACAATACCCGAAGAAGTACGGCAGTGACGTCCAATCATAACATTCTCAAGAACAGTCATACTGGAAAACAGACGGATATTTTGAAAAGTACGGGCCATACCTTTTTTTGTAACACGATTTGGCTTTAACCCATTTATTTTCTTACGTTTTTTTCCTGGAGGTGAAATCAGTATTTCTCCTTCAGTTGGATTGTATATTCCGGTTATACAGTTAAAAAAAGTTGTTTTGCCTGCCCCGTTCGGGCCAATAATGGCTGCTATCTCTCCTTCAACCACATTCAGATCAAGGTGATCCAGAGCCCGCAGACCACCAAAATCCATGCTTAAATCTTTAACTTCCAGAATGGTATTCATGAGCCTATTTATTAAATTTATAAGTGCGGCGCACATTGGCAATTATGCCCTGGGGTCGGAACACCATCATAATAACCATTATGGCTCCGAAAAGCAGCATTCTGTAGTCGGAAAAAGCTCTGAGATATTCGGGCAGAAGGATCAGGATTAACGCTCCGATAATTACGCCTAAAATCGAACCCATGCCTCCCAGTACTACGATTGAAAGTATCATGGCCGATTCAAGGAAGGTAAAACTTGCGGGATTAATAAAAGTAGTTTTGGCGGCAAATATTACACCAATCATTCCAGCCCATGTTGCACCAAGCGCAAAGGCCCTCAGCTTTGTCCTGGTTTTGTCAATTCCCATAGCCTGGCATGCTGTTTCATCCTCTCTCAAAGCTATCCATGCCCTGCCTATCCTTGAATTCTGCAACCTGTTAACTACAATGATCGTAAATATGACAAGGCCGATCATAAGAAAATAAAGATATATGCTTGCGGCCTGAAGAGAGAATTGGATACCAAAAAAACCCGGCCTGTCAATATTGGCAATTCCGCTTGGGCCAAAAGAGAATTCATTCCAGTTTTCCAATACAAGCCTGATTATTTCTCCAAACGCAAGGGTAACAATGGCAAGATAGTCACCTCGCAGGCGCAGCACCGGAAAACCAAGGATTACACCAAAAATAAAGCCCAAGACAGCTCCTATGGGGAGTACCGACCAGAAACCAAGGCCAAAATGGTGGTTCAGTAATGCATAACTATAAGCGCCTACAGCGTAAAAGGCAACGTACCCAAGATCGAGCAACCCTGCAAGACCCACCACGATGTTAAGGCCCAGACCAAGAACAATATACATTAAAGCGGTTGTCATTATACTGGTCTGATACATGGAAAAAATAAAAGGGAAGGCGACTGTGATAATAGTTAAGCCTGTAACTAAAGGAATATAGAATCTGCGTTCTTCCAACACCCTCTGAATTAAAAAAGTTTTGCCTGATTCCCCGGTTTCAGCTCGTTTTTCCCCTGCTTCCTTTTTTTTCAGCATATAACGCCAGAAAAAGGAGAGCAAAAAACTGCCGATTCCTACAACAAGCATGTTCTTCCAGCGCCATTCAACAATTTTTTCTATAGGATTGACCCTGATTACCATTATAGGAAATGTCAAAAACATAAACCAGATAGAAACCAGAAATGATTTCTTTATTTCTTGAGCTTTAATCATTAGTTAGATCCAATGTAATAATTAAAAGATGAACATCGAACATCGAACGTCCAACATCGAACGTCGAATAAGGAATTCTGCCAATTTATAAACCGGCGGAGCAAAGCGATTTCATCATTCGATGTTCAACGTTCGATGTTGGATGTTCGATGTTTAAAAAATGCTTTACTCTGCCATTCAATATTCTCTTATCATAAACATTTTATTTTTTAATCTTACGACCATGCCATTAGGAGGATGTATCCTGTATCGCGTATAAGGTTTAAAATTCATATCCCCCTTTGTGTCTTAGTGCCTTTGTGGCTGAATTGTTAGCTTATATTTTTTGAGCTGTGTAGTAAATGGCCTGCAACACAGCGGATGCGGTGAAATCGGCACTTACAGTTTTCGAGCTGTAACTCGCCCGAGAATGCCCGCCGGTTTGAATATAAGAATCAGTACAAGCAATCCAAAAGCAAAAACATCTTCATAATCGCTTGAAATGTAACCTGTTGCAAAACTTTCTGTCAGCCCGAGAACAAGTGCGCCTAAAACAGCGCCGGGGATACTGCCTATTCCACCAAGCACGGCAGCAGTAAATGCTTTTATTCCTGCGATAAAACCAACATAAAAATTTATCTGACCAACATGGGAGGCAATCAGGACTCCGCCCAGTGCTGCTAATGCTGAACCAATAACAAATGTTATAGAAATCACACGGTTAACATTTACCCCAACAAGCATGGCCATGTTCCTGTCCTGGGCTGTTGCACGCATAGCCTTTCCCGTCCTGGTAAACTTGATCAGAAAAGTCAGTAAAATCATAGCCGTCGAGGTAGTAATCAGAATGACTATCTCCGATGAACTGATAATATGCCTGTACGGCTTTATAAATTCAAATTCAGGAATAAGGTTCGGGAAGGGAAGAAAGTCGGATGTTTGTGCCAACAGCACGTAATTTTGAAGAAAAATTGACATGCCGATTGCGCTGATAAGGGGTGAAAGGCGCTGAGCATAACGAAGAGGCTTGTAAGCTATCTTTTCAACGGTATAACCATAAGCCGAAGAATATATCACTGCCGATAGAGACGCCAGCACAATTACTGCAATCTCGTTAAAACCCAGCAGGGTCAGAACACTTGTAAAAATAAGGGCGGTAAATGCCCCTATCATATAAATTTCACCATGGGCAAAATTGATCAACTGAATAATGCCGTACACCATGGTATAGCCCAGGGCAATAAGGGCATATATACTCCCTCGAGTCAGCCCTCCAAGAATAAGTTCAAGAAAATATTCCATTTAAAGTTACTTCGTAACGGTTCACGGTTGTCGGTTTACAGTTCACAGTTTTATGTTTATTAACTGTAAACTGTTATTGGACTTAATACTATAGACTTTCAGATAATTCATTTCACAAGGCTAGAAGGAAAAATCTGAGTAAGTCGTGCTGATGTGTACGTCGTCGAAGATTTTGACTGATAACGCAGTGAAATTATTTATCTGAAAGTCTATATTTTATTTCAACATAAACTCCGTTTTGTACCTGATACATACAGAACCCTACCCCGATTGCATCGCCACGTTCATCAAAACTAATTTTGCCAAGCGGCGTATCTACATATTCGGTTCTAAGTGCTTTTGATACAGCATCATAATCTGTGGAACCTGCCTTTTGAATTGCATTCAGCAAACATAGAGAGGCCGAATAAGCATTAAGAAAAAAAGCGCCCGGTTCTGATCCGTAAGTATTTTTGTGAGCCTCAATTGCAGCAATGGCCATTGGATTATTAGACGTATCAAGCGGCCCGGTAGCATATACTCCTTCCGCATATTCTCCTGCAACTTTTATAAACGTATTATCTTTAACGCCATCGTCTGAAATAAATACGGTTTCCATGCCTTTTTTCCGCATCTGGCTGATTATTTTTGATGCTTCAGGATGATATCCGCCAAATATAACAGCTTCTGCTCCTGAATACTTTGTTTTCTGAACAATAGCGGAATAATCAACAGCGCCTGGAGTAACGCCTTCGTACAATACCAATTCCGCTTTATCTGAAACTTCCAGATATTTTTTCGCAAACTCAGCAAGACCCTTTCCATAGTCGCCTTTATCATGGAGAACAGCAATTTTTTTAACCTTTAAAATATCTATTGCAAAATCAACTTCAAGTCTTGCCTGTACATCATCGGAAGCAATTGTACGAAAAAAATTAGGATAGTCGCCGCTCTGTGTAAGTGCAGGATTGGTGCAGGATGGAGACATGATAATAATCTTTGAGTCCTTATAAATACCAAGAGCGGCCTTTGTGGCGCCGCTGCATATATGACCTAAAACAATGTCAACACCTTCCGTAACCAGCTTGGTGGCTGTATTGGTGGCTATTTCCGGTTTACAGACATCGTCTTCAATCAACAACTCAACCTTTCTCCCGAGAATGCCGCCCTTTGCATTAATATCCCGAACCACCAGCTCTGCCGCTCTTACAGAAGGAACACCGTAAGATGCCAGATCTCCGCTGTGCGCTCCTGCAACACCAAGCTTGATCGTTTCAGCCGATTTCTGGGAAGCATCAGAAGTCTTTTCAGATTCACCGCATGAGATAAGAAAAAATCCGCACAAAATAACTACAGCCAAGGAAATAAGCTGTTTCTTAAAACCACTCTTCATAATAATTTATCCTTCAATTATTTCAATAAATACAGCTAATTATAAAATATGGATCAATAAAAAACCAGACTTTTTTATAATAATATGACCGTCTTGAGTCAAGATAAAATAATTTATAACAAAAATTTACAAACCCATTTTTATGTAATATTAATCAGCTGCGGGGGCGGCGAATATAGTTTTAAAAAGCTAAAATGTTACGAGTGTATAAATTTCTGTATAAATTTATTTCAAAAATCCTTGCCGTTTCATTAATATGTTTATAATAAAATAGTATAACTACTCAGGTGGTTAGACTGAAGGTTATAGGCTGAAGGAAACAAATGATTCCTGAGCGCTATTCTCTATGTTTAGAACAAAAATTCCGGCCGCTTTAAGAAAATATTGGCTTCTAAGAGTCTTTCCCCTAAAGGTCTTCAGCCCAACCAACCTGAGTAGTTAGGAACGTGGACGAAACACCTTTCTTTAGTCTGCGAATTAATTATAGAGCAAAAGTATTATACCCGGGGAATTCAATATGAAAAGATGTGTTATAATTATTATGTCGCTATTCATATCAATGCTATTTGCATGTACCGGTAATAATGTAATAAAAAAATCCGGCACAACTATTTCAGGTATTAAGGAAATTAAAAAAGGGACGTATCTTTATAAAAAAGGATGTTACGAGCGATCACTGGAACACTTCTTAAAAGCACATGAGCTGTTTGTCTTTTCTGACAATTTAAGTGGTGTTGCCATGAGTATGAACAACATAGGCAATATTTACAGAACAACCGGCTGCATTTCTTCTGCCACACAATTTTTTGATGAATCCTGTCGTATATTTTTATATATTAACAACATTAAAGGTGCTGTTCAGGCTCTTTCAAACAAAAGTGCTGCATTAATAGAAGTTGGCAGGCTTGAAGAAGCATCTAATGTTTTAAGCCTCGCAGAAAGCTTAGCGGAAAATAACAAAAAGCTTTCTGTAACATTGCTAAAAAATCAAGGCATTCTCCTTATCAGAAAAAAAGAATTCAAACGCGCTGAAGACATATTAAAAAAAGCTTGTAAAAACGTTGAAACTTCAAACCTTTTAGAAAAGGCAGCAATCAATTTTGTTTTAGGGAATCTTATGCTTGAAACAAAGCGCTCTGAAAATGCTGTTGAATATTTTAAAGAAGCTTTATCTGCCGATCAATCTTCGGGATTCATCAAAGGAATTGCAGATGATCTGGCTGCAATTGGGACAGTTTATTACAATCAGGATAAATACGAGCTTGCGGTAAACTTTTTTAACCGAAGCATAAAAATTTATGCACTTATGAGAAATGAGAAAAAAGTACATAAAATAATGGAGCTTCTGAATAAGTCTTCAGAAAAAGCAAATATTAATATAAGCATAACAAAAAATTTCGTTAAAAAATGGCTGGAAGGCAAATCTCTTAAGGGTTTCTGTGACTAAAAAATATTTGATAATAGGAAATGGCGTTGCGGGCACAACTGCTGCAGAATTTATCCGCAAACAGGATGTCAAAGGAAAAATCACAATTGTAACAGGGGAAGCCCTGCCCTTCTATTACCGTATTAGGCTGAACGAATATATCTCTGCCGACATTTCTGAGCAGAGATTAGTAGCAAAAAAACAACAATGGTTTAAAGATAATAATATTGATCTTAAATTAAGAACTCGAATTATTGAAGCAGATCTCCAACAAAAAGTGGTTGTATCGGAAAATAACCGGAAATTTTATTACGATCTTCTACTTATAGCTACAGGAAGCCATTCTTTTGTTCCCCCTATAAAAGGCTATGATCTGAGAGGTGTTTTTACCCTGCGTACAATTCAGGATGCACATGAAATTTCAACCTTTGCTAAAAACACCGACAATGTAGTTCTTATCGGAGGCGGGCTATTAGGCCTTGAGACCGGCTATGCTCTAAGAAAATCAGGTAAAAAAGTAACAGTAATTGAGTCTTCCCCAAGGCTATTACCAAGGCAGCTTGATGTGGACAGTGCTTTTAGGCTTCAGCAAATATTGGAAGAAATTGGTTTCCACTTCAGGATTGGAGCTAAGTCACTTGAAATAATTGGTGATAATCAGACAACTACAGGCGTTATTCTTGAAGGAGGGGAAGTCCTTGCCGCAGATATGATAATCATTTCAGCCGGAGTCCGTTCAAACCTGGAGCTGGCTGATGCATTAAAATTGGAATACAATAAAGGAATAAAAGTTGATGAGTACATGCGTACGACAATGGCCGATATATATTCAGCAGGTGATGTGGCGGAATTCAAAGAAACAGTTTATGGTATCTGGCCGGCTGCCATGGAACAGGGAAAAATAGCGGGAATCAATATGTCGGGAGGGAATATCATCTATAAAGGCACTACTATGGCTAATATCCTTAAAGTAGCGGGTATCGATCTGGCTTCAGCAGGTGATATAGATCCTGAAAATAAATTTGAGTCCAAAATAGTCAAAGATGAAAAAACCTATAAGAAAATAGTCATAAATAATAACCGGATTATCGGTTGCATTATGCTGGGGGATAAGAAAGGTTTCAATAGAATTATTAAAGCGATTCATGAAAAGCATTATGCATCTGAGGTTCTGCCTGAATTATTTGATTAGATAAATCATATATTTCCCCCTGCGAAAATTTATTTTAGGGAATAATGGATAGCTTAAAAATGCATTTTAAAGCACTCTGTTTAAGCTAAAATGACAAATATCTGCATCTAATTGATTTTATGATGTAACCTAAGTGCTCTAATTCGTTAATTCGACGACGTATTTTTTTATATTGTTTCACCGCCCGCTTCGCTCAAGACGCAAAGAGCGCAGAGGAATGTTACCTATAAAAAACTTGTATTTTGTAGCTTGATTTTAGCTGCGCTGCTTGATAAACTTTTTGCATACTGAAATCTTTTATAAAAACATCAAAAAATATCATGCATGAAAGAAACTTACTCAAGTTTCGCACCCCTTCTATGCAACAAAAGCTTTAAGGGGCAGGTGTTAGATAGTTTTTTTAAAAAGCAAAATATGTTCACTCTGGTTTTGGCAACGGCACCATACCCACTCAGTTTGTAAGGAGCGAGACATGC
>JAUWQK010000120.1 GCA_030611115.1 Deltaproteobacteria bacterium | reverse complement strand
TTAGGAACTACTCAGGTGGATAGTCCGAAGCTCCCTGATATCCCCTTTAACCTTCAGCCTTCAACCTATATTTTAATAACATCAATCATCTTTTCTATCCGTTGCGTCAGCTCTTCCTCTGTCCATGACAGCTTTATCAGCATTGATATTGTCCTGCCCATTATACCATCGGATTGAGGAAGATTTACCTTTCCATAATCAGGACAGTAATCAAGCAGCTTTACAGGCAGCATTGCTGAAGATTTAAGCTTTTTAAGATGATCCCAGTTGCGTACATAATGCCAGTTGTTGTCATACCAGTAAAAACATGCATCAACGCCGGCCTTGCTTAGATCTGTCGATAGCTTCCTGGCTCTTGATTCATCGGGCATTAAGAAAGAAAGAAATGTTGCGGAATCTCCTTTTTCATCTAAAATTTTTCTGAAAGCTATTTTTGCCGATTTTAAATCCGGTTGAGAAAGCGCGTCCTTGAGAACTTTTTTATTTGCACGCTGCTTTTCCAGCATAAAATCAAGTTTTCTCAACTGAGCCACTCCTACTGCCGCATTAAGCTCACTGATACGAAAATTTGTTCCAAGAACAGGATGCCCCTCAAGTCCCCTGTCATTGCCTGTATGATCATGCCCGTGGTCGGCAAAGTTATCTGCTGTAGTATAAAGTTCTTTATCATCAGTAATAACAGCGCCTCCCTCGCCGCATGTAATTGTTTTGACAGGATCAAAAGAAAAACAACCCATTTGGCCGAATGTGCCCAAAGCCTTTCCATTTAGAGTCGCACCTATAGCCTGGCAGGCATCCTCTATAAGAATAAGTCCTTTTTTATCACAAAAATTCTTGATTTCATCAATACGGGCCATAGCACCGCACATATGAACGGGCAATACAGCCTTTGTGCGTGGAGTAATAACTTTTTCAATGGCTTCAGGGTCCAGGCATAGAGTCTCATCTATTTCAGAAAATACAGGAACGGCACCTGCTGTCAGTACCGCTTCAATGGTTGCTATAAATGTAAAAGGTGGAACAATGACCTCATCTCCTGCGCCAACACCGCATGTGGCTAAGGCTATACTTAGGGCAGCAGTACCGCTGGAACATAAATGACAGTATTTTGCCCCAATACGTTCCGACAGTTCAGTCTCAAACGTCCTGGCCTTCCAGTGTCCTTTTCTTGCCTGATCAAAACCATAACGAAAAAGCACACCTGTATCGAGGACATCTCCAACTTCTTTACGCTCCTCATCACCAAATATTTCAAAACCCGGCATAACAAATCTCCTTAGTACAATTGTTTATTTTTTTGTGCCCGAACGAAAACTATAAAATTTTTCGTAACAATTTAGCTTTATGAAACAAACCAGATACACGTGAGCTTCAGGTGTGATACATTCAAAACAGGAAACTGTTTGAGCGTATTAGATATCGTTATGAAAAAATCTGGTATAAAATGTCGTTTTTTGTATTGCTGTTTGCTCAATTACCATAATTTCTTGATAGTTATGGCTGATTCTTTCTTTACGATATCTTATGCGTGAGTTTTTCATGGTTTGAATGTATTATACCTGAAGCGGATATATTTCAAAGCGCTAAAGTGTTACATTTCTTCAAGTTCAAGGAAGGCACTATTTAACTGCTCGCTCTTTTAAGATCTGCCTCATTTTTTGCAAAATAATCGCGAAAATATTGTTTTATTGCCATGCGAGCATATTGACTTGCCCTTATTCCTATATATTTTTCATGAGTCACAATAACAGATACGACAAGCTTTTTAGATCCTTCCTTTTCCTCAGCAAAACCCACAAACCAGTCATATCTGCCATCGTGTTTTTTAGTGCCCATAGAACCTGTTTTGCCGCCTATATTCAGCTTTGAAAGAATATGATCGGTTCGGTAACCTCTAAACGTTTTACTGCAAGTGCCTGAACGTACCGATGCCCGCATGAGGCGGTTAACTATATCTGATGATTCGGAGGTTATCGCCTGGTTTATAGTAACCAGATGGCTGCGATAAATGGTATGACCCTTGCCATCAATTATTTGATCAACAATCGTAGGTTCTATCATTCTGCCCTGATTAAGAATTCCCGAGCTTATAACGGCTCCGTGAAGAGCTGACATTTTGGTTTCATGGTTAAAACCGCAGGCAACTTCAGCCCATTGATAAGGATCATCAGATAAAGAAATAAAACTCGGAGAAAGTGGAATCTCAAAATTAATTTTTCGGTTAAAGCCGAATGCTAATGCATATTCTTCAAGATTGTTTTTACCAAGGTGATGCTCTCCGATTTTTCCGAATACAGGATTGACTGATTGGGCAAATGAGTCCTTAAATGTTATCCTGTTGGTGTATTTGTTTGTCTTATTTTTCAACTGGGATTTATATAAAGTGTATTTCCCGCCGTTGTATGAAAATTTAGAGTTTAAATTAAAACCGCATTTTTCAATGGCCGCCGCTGCTGTAACAATTTTAAAAATACTCGCGGCAGGAAATTCGCTGTCTATGCATGGATTGTTTGACGGATCTGTTTTGTCAAAACTGACCATTGACAAAATCCTGCCCGTAGAAGGTTCCATAGCAACAATCCCGACATATCGAGATGTGGACTCATCAATTTTTTTTTGTAAATAATTTTGCAGAGAAGGATCAAGGCTGGTGTTAACTATTAATTTGTGACCGTCCGAAACTAAATCAAAACTCTTGTCCTTAAGGTTGATAAAGGCCTGATTATCCAGCAGAGCCTGAACATCATTTTTGTCAATCAGCTTTCTGCCTGAAAGCTGCTCTTTAGATGCAGGATTAGAATCTTTTTGTGAGTAATTAAATGCGGTTCCGCCAAGGTTGCCGGATATTAAATAAAAACTAATCAGCGTTAATATAAGGAAATAAGAATATTTAATAATTCTTTTGCTTAATGTATTTATTAAGACAGACCTTTTCAGCCTTGCCTGATAATCTCTCCAGCCAGGTTTCTTAAGGATTTTATGCTCGGATTTAAATCTGTTTTGTTTCATTATTAGTTATTGCTGTAAATAACGAACAATCAGGTTGTCAGGCCAGAGAAGTCCCTGGCTTAATTTTCTTATCAACAGTTCCGAGAGCGCAGATATTACCATCAAAGCCAGCCAGTAACATACCCTTTGACAATATCCCCATAATTTTGGCTGGTTTTAAATTAGCGACAACAATTACCTGTTTTCCGATAATGTCATCTGGATTATAGCCTTCTGAAATCCCAGCCACAATTGTTAGCTTTTCCCCTGAATCGACCTCTATTTTAAGAAGCTTTTTTGCCCTTGGAATTAGTTCAGCATGAACCACGGTAGCTATCCTTAGATCAACCTTATTAAATTCTTCCATAGATATCTCTGGCTTAAGGTCGGGCAATGTTTTTTCTGAAAAGTTCTCACCGGAATAAAGCCCATTTTTTTTTAAGTCAACTCTTGGGAAAAGAGTAACTGATTTGGGAAGTTTGATACCTGATTTTATAGTTCCCCATTTTTTGAGAATTTCTAATCTGTAATAACTCTCATCAGGATTCATTCCGAGATGCTTCTGCATGTTTGCAGAAGTGTCCGGCATTACCGGATAGATAAGACCGGATATGACTCTGAGTCCTTCAAGAAGATTATAGATTACAGCTTTAAGCTGTTTTCTGCTGGATTTCTTCTTCGCGAGTTCCCATGGAGCTGTGATATCAACATATTTGTTCATCCGGCTTATAAATTCCCAGACAGCTATAAGAGCCTTATGAAATTCAAACTTTTCCATGGCGCTCTCGAATTTATCAATAGCCTTAATTGCATCTGATTCAAGGCCAAGCTGCAACTCCTGCTCCAAAACAGGATCAACTTCCGGAATTTCCCCTGAGAAATATTTGTGAGCCATTGCAAGAACCCTGCTAAACAGATTCCCCAGGTCATTTGCCAGATCAGAATTAATGCGCTGCACCATAGACTCTTCAGAAAAACTGGAATCAAGGCCAAAGACCATATCCCGCATGATAAAAAACCTGAACGCATCCAGCCCGTATTTGTTTTTTATTTGAAGAGGCTCTATCACATTGCCGAGACTTTTGGACATCTTGCTCTGGTCAACATTCCAGTATCCATGAACATTCAGACGCTTATAAACCGGAATGCCTGCCGCCTTCAGCATAATAGGCCAGTAAATACCATGGGGCTTAAGGATATCTTTGGCAACAATGTGATTAACATGCGGCCAGAATTTTTTAAAAAGTTCTCCATCCGGGTATCCTAAGGCAGAAATATAATTTATTAAAGCGTCGAACCAGACATATGTGACATAGTTATCATCAAATGGAAGGCTGATACCCCATTCAAGGCGTGTTTTTGGACGAGATATGCACAGGTCTTCAAGCGGTTCGCTTAAAAAAGACAAAACTTCATTTCTGTATCGCTCGGGGTATATGAAATCAGGATTATTATTAATATGGTCTATAAGCCAGTCCTGATATTTGCTCATCTTAAAAAAATAATTGGATTCCTTGATAACTTCCGGTTCTGTTTTATGATCAGGACATTTGCCATCAACAAGCTCACGCTCAGTGTAAAACCTTTCACAGCCAAAACAGTAAAGTCCTTTATATTCACTAAAATATATTTCACCTGAATCATATAGCTTTTGCAGTATATTCTTTACCACTGCGATATGAGCCGGGTCCGTGGTGCGTATAAAATGATCGTATCTAATTTCGAGTTCCGGACAAAGGTCTTTAAAAAGACCGCTTATTTTATCTACGTATGCCCTGGGACTAAGATTCTCATTCTTTGCGGCACGAACAATTTTGTCTCCATGCTCATCAGTACCGGTAAGAAAGAAAGTCTCTCTATCGCGCATTAAATTATATCGGCACGCAACATCCGCAGCAATTGTAGAATAAGCATGCCCCAGATGAGGCCTTGCATTAACATAATAGATGGGCGTTGTTATATAAAAGGGCTTTGGCATTCCCTATTCCTCTCCATTTAGGTTGTAATTTCATCTAAGCTGGCCTCTATTTCCGGACCACTATCTAAACGAACGGTCAGCCTGTTACATATTAAGTTGTGACGAATAACTTTGCCCTTGCCGC
>JAUWQK010000185.1 GCA_030611115.1 Deltaproteobacteria bacterium | reverse complement strand
CTCCAGTCATGGCAGAAACCTTTGTTGAAACGCCTCGTTTTTACGGCACTTGTTACAAAGCAGCGAATTGGATATGTTTAGGCCAGACCAAAGGGATCGGGAGACTTGGTATTGCTAATAATCCTCAGCTTCCCATAAAATTGATATGGGTGTATCCTTTGGTTAAAAATTTTCGCAAACAACTTTGCAAATAATTTAACCGGAAACTTGCTCATATTTTAACATTGCCAGAACTTATTGAGAAGTTACACCTCTTTTAATGAACTGACTAACTTTCTTACATCTTCCTCAGTATGAAGAGCAGTCATGCCGATTCTCAATATGGCTTTGTGAAGCGGCACAGTGGGATACCGTGCAGGTAAAACAAAAATATCTTTTTTAAGCAATTTTCGAGATATCTCCAGTGCCCTGCTTTCATCTCCGATTTCTACTGCAAGAATATGAGCATCTCCTTTTACACAAAAACCCTCGTAAACAAGTTTTTCTTTGGTAAGACTGCTTATCTTGGACAGATGTTTTCTTTGCTTTTCGCATTGAGAAATAATTTCTAAAAGGTCTATGGCTGATGCAGCATGCGCTTCAGGAAGAGAAGTGGTATAAATTAAAGGAGAAGAAAAATTGAAAAGATATTCTTTGAAACCGGCAGGCAGAAGCACAAAAGCACCGAAAAGTCCAAGAGCCTTGCCAAATGTTCCAACTCCAATGTCCGCCACATCACGGGCAATACCTCTGCCATTTTCACCCGTTGCTCCGAATGCATGCGCCTCATCAACTATGCTGAAAAAGTTGAAACGTTCCTTGAGAGATTTAAAACCCTGGATATCAAGAAAATCGCCATCCATGCTGAAAAGAGACTCTGCCAGCACAGCAGTTTTCTTTTTAGTGAACTTTTCAAGCCATCTGCAAAGGTGCGACATGGAGTTATGATTATATCCATGAAAATCCGCACCACTTAAAAGCATACCCTTTACACTGCTGGCATGAATATGCTTGTCGAAAATCAACAAATCACCTTTTTCAAAAAAAGCTGAAAGAATTCCCAGATTCGCCTGATAGCCGCTGGGAAAAAACAGAGCATCTTCATAGCCAAAAAAACGGGCATATTCTTTCTCAGCCTGGTTGATAACAGAATAATTTCCTGAAACAAGGCGCGAAGATGATGAGGATGTGCTGTATTTAAGAAAGTTCCGGGATACCTTCTGTCTTAACTTCTCTGAAACGCTCAGGCCAAGATAATCATTGGATGCAAAGTTTAATACCTTTCTATTCCCTATAAAAAGATATTTTTGTTGTCTTTTATTTATTTCAACAGGCTTTCTGTATAGACCTGCGTTATGCTGGTTCAGCAATCTGTTTTTGATTCTCTCTGCAAACATGAAAAAACCTTGCGATAATGCGCCTGTAATATTTTTTTGTTAAACATGCGGTCATAATCAATAGTTGCGTACAAAAACTCACCTTCAATCTGCACCTTATTTTCCTTGCCGGCCTGTAACGCATAGCAAAAAGCGGATTTGCTCTGACTGACAAGTGTTCCCTTAAGCAGATAAATGCCATTTAAAACATGATGGGGAGGTATAGTGCATTGGTTTATCTTTAACAAAAAGGCATGGTTTTCAAATCCGGTCAGAAAACGAACATGATATGCTCCTAATTGCGCAAGAGACTCTATTCCCAGGTAAACAGGATCATTGTAATATCTTTTTTCACCTGTAATTATTTCATCTCCAGCTTCTGTTATCCTGTCCAAAAGGACAAAATCGTCCAGCCCTGTATTTACTTCTATTCTATTATTGATATTCATTATATCTAATCATTAATAGTGACTACTCACGTAGTCAGGCTGAAGCTGTTTAGGCTGAAGGCTGAAGGGGTCAGAAGAGCACAATTGCCATACTTTAGCGGAAACATCTGATTCTTGCACCAAACATGGCTTCAAAATGCGCTTTTTCCTAACAGTCTTCAGCCTATCCACCTGAGTAGTTACCATTAATATTTTGTAACGACTTAGCTTTATGGAATAAGCCGGTCGTGAGTGAGCTTCAGGTATGATCGAATTCAAAACAGGAAACTGTTTGAGTGTATTAGAGATCGTTAAGAAAGAACCTTGCAGGATCTTGTTAATTGTTTATTAATGACTTATTGAACCGTTACTATTGTTTTCATTCATGGCGAGTTCTTGCTTTACGATATCTTATACATGAGTTTTTCATGGTTTGAATTTGATTATACCTGAAGCGAATATATTTTCATAAAGCTAAAGTGTTGCAATATTTTTTATTATGACTACGCTGTTCTGCCCCCCAAAACCGAAATTTTCTAATAATATATTATCTATCGAGCATCTTTGTCCCTTACGTACAAAGTTAAGCCCCGCATGGCACGGTTCATCAAGATTTCTTATTTTTGGGAGATAACTGTACTTCATGCAGGCAAGACATATTGCAAGCTCAACAGCACCGCATGCCGCAGCTATGTGTCCGATCCACGATTTAAGTGCAATGATAAATGGAGGCCTTTTCCCGTAAATCCGATCAATTAAATCTGCTTCCATTGAATCATTTAATAGAGTCCCGGTTCCATGTGATGAAATAACATCGATATCGGAAGAAGCAAGCTCTGCTTCCCGTAAAGCCCCGTTCACTGCTCTTTCCGCCCATATCCCACCTGGTTCGGGAGCGGTCATTGAATATCCATCAATAGAAGCACCATAGCCACAAATTTCGCCATAAATCGTTGCGCCGCGGTTTTTGGCATGCTGAAGATCTTCAAGCAAAAAAAAGGCGCCCCCTTCGCCAGGTACAAATCCATTTCTGCTTCTATCAAAAGGACGGATTGCTCTTTCAGGTTTACCCGTTCCGTCGCAAAGGGCCTGAGCTTTTTTATAAGCTAAAATACTGCTTTTGCTTAACCTTGAATCGCCTCCGCCTGCAAATGCAAGGTCAATGTATCCATCCCTGATTTTTCGAAAAGCTTCACCAATGGCTTGCAATGAAGCAGAACATGCTGTGGTTAAAGTCTGATTCTCCCCGTGGATTCCTGCCAGTTTAGCAATAACTGAGGCAGCAGTATTGGGGAGAAACTTCAGCATCCAGAGAGCCATAAGATCTCTTCTATCTATTTCTCCCCCTTTGACATCAGGAAATTCCCCTCCGATATCCAGATTGGGGCCTGTCCCTAAAAAAAGACCGGCTTCTGCCAATAATTTTTTGTCAATTCCCGCTTTTTTTACTGCTTCAATTGCTGATGCAACACAGAACCGGGCTCCTCTGTTTAGATATCGCCTGTCTTTAAAATGACCTGCAAAATCTTTTACATCAAAGCCGTTAATGGGACTTACAACTACTTCACTATCAAAATGTGACCTCTCAAACGAAGCATTTCCATCTTTTAAATTCGCAATTATCTCCTCTATAGAAAAACCCAGAGAGGAAATAATCCCAATGGAAGTAATGACGACTCTTCTGTGTATGTTATCTATCATTTTTGTAAAAGTTCACCACGGAACGACACGGAGTTTCACTGAAAATTGAAAACAATGAGTAAGTGTAATTACTCAGGTTCAAGGTTCAGAGGTTCAAAGGTTGACAGACTCATGATGCTTGCTTGGTGAAATCAATTACTT
>JAUWQK010000158.1 GCA_030611115.1 Deltaproteobacteria bacterium | reverse complement strand
ATAAAATGCCGTGCATGTCTCGCTCCTTACAAACTGAGTGGGTATGGTGCCGTTGCCAAAACCAGAGTGAACATATTTTGCTTTTTAAAAAAACTATCTAACACCTGCCCCTTAAAGCTTTTGTTGCATAGAGGGGGTGCGAAACTTGAGTTACAAGGATTAAAAATAATGGAATAATATGGACAAAATATGAGACCTTTGAAAAATGTTCAATTTTGTTCAAGTTCAAGAAAGGCGAAAATTTTAAATGCAGGAATACAGCTTAGCTTATAGCTTATAGCTGATGGCTCTTAAGCTCATAAGAAAAAAGGCACAACAGCTTATCAGCTCAGCAGCTTAACAGCTAACATGGCCTGACGCCGGCACGAAGTAACACGAAGTGAAGCATCAGCGCTAACCTTTAGCGCTAATTGGGCAAAGGAGGCGTTTTGCAAAGGCCTCAATATAAGAGGACAGTCTTATATGAAACTAAAAAAACTGGAACTTACAGGATTTAAATCATTTTCTGAAAAATCCAGCATTGAATTTCCTGCCGGAGTTTCCGCAGTTGTAGGGCCCAACGGTTGCGGCAAAAGCAATATCGTTGACGCGCTTAGATGGGTTATGGGGGAACAAAGTGTTAAGCAGCTTCGCGGCAAGGCGATGGAAGATGTCATATTTTCCGGCTCTAACGGAAAACCACCGCTTAACATGGCCGAGGTATGCTTAACGCTTTTAAATGACAACGGTACTGCTCCGGAGGAATTAAAGGACTTCACTGAAATAATGTTAACCAGGCGGCTCTATCGTTCTGGTGAAAGTGGATATTTCATCAACAAACAACCATGCAGATTAAAGGATATACATAACATTTTCCTGGGAAGCGGCCTTGGGACAAAATCATATTCAATAATTCAGCAGGGAAATATTGGAGCTATTACTGAGGCAGGGCCTGAAGAAAGAAGGTTTTTTATTGAGGAGGCCGCAGGAATTACCAGATATAAAAACCGAAAAAAAGAAGCTCTAAGCAAAGTTCAGGCCACAAAGCAGAATCTTCTGCGCATAAATGATATAATTAATGAAGTACAAAAGCAGATGGCCGGCCTTAAACGCCAGGTTAAAAAAGCCGAAATCTACAAAAATTATCAAGAGCGCATAAGAGAACTGGATATCCTGATTTCTCTTGCAAGTTTTGATGATTACTCTCACCAAATACACCAAACCGAGTCTCTGTTAAAAGAACTTAATGATACAGACATAGAGCATACATCCAAAATAAAAAAACTTGACGCTGCTGTTGAAGATATAAAATTTCAACTCTCACAAAAAGAACAGGAAATCTCGGAACAAAAATCTCAAAAATTCGAAATGCATCGAAGCATAGACAGAATAGAAAATGACCTTACACATCTTCGCAGAGAAATGGAGAATTTTTCCAGCGAAGCCATAAGACTTGAAGCTGCAAGAAAGGAAATAGAAGAAAAAAACAAAAACATTATCACCGAGATTACTCAAATAGAAACTCAGAATGCAAAACTTAAAGACAATATAGCAGATGTGGAATCAAGTCTTGAGCAGGAACGATCCGCATCACAAAAAACAAGAGATCAATTGTCTGAGCTGACAAAAAGACTCGAAAATTATAAAACACATCTAATGGAGCTGGTTGCCAACGAAGCACGATACAAAAACATCTATCAAAATGCGGCAAGCAACAAGGAGAACATAAAGAGACGGTTAAAAATAATAGACGAAGAAGAGGTTAGAGCAAAGAAGAAATTAAAGGAAACACAAAAATATTCCATAAAAGCCGAAAAGCATCTGAAAGAACTAAAACTGGAAATAAATGGTCTGAATGAACGTATTGAAATAAAACAGGAAGAACTTGAGCGGAAAAGCAGGGAATTCGGCAAAAAGGTTAAACTCGTCCAGACAATTGAACTTGAAAAAAACAAGCTGAAATCAAAGTTTAATGCTTTAAAGAAAATGGCCGACAACTTTGAATGGTATAAAGATGGCGTCAAGGCCATAATGAAAAAATATTTAAACGAAGAAACTACAAACAGCTCCTTGGAAAATGATGCTGTTCTTGGCTTAATGGCGGATATTATCGAACCGGAGCCTTCTTTTGAAACCGCGGTGGAAGCTGCTCTTGGAGAATCCTTACAGTACATACTGGTTAAGGATCAAAAAACGGGACTTGACGCTATAAACTATCTCCAGTCCAATAGTGCAGGCCGTAGCGGATTCATTCCTGTTTCATCCATTAAAAACACAGGAAATAATCTTTCTGAAAATTCCAGCTCACGGGAATATCTTTTGAAACACATCACAGTAAAACCAGGGTTTGAAAAAATTGCAGAAGCTTTTTTAGAAAATGTAATTATTGCCACCAATATTGAAGAAGCTGTAACGATAAATAAAAGTAATGACAATTGCCAAACAATTGTTACAAAAAACGGCGATATTATTTCCTCTCAAGGTATCCTGATCGGCGGCAGCAAAGATAATTTATCAGGCATTCTTGCAAAAAAACAGGAACTAAAAGAGCTTGAAAGCCGGATTGAAAGGATAAATAAAAAGCTGGAATCCACCAGTCTTGATAAAAAAGAACTTGAATCCGAAGTCCGCCTTATTGAAAGCGAGCTGCAAAAACTGATAGAAAATAAAAACAAATCAATTCAAACCAAAATCGAAGCGGAAAAAAGGCTTTATAAAGCAAATGAAGACGAAAAGTACGCCCAAAAACACCTTGAAATAACAAGCCTGGAGCAGGAACATCTCATGGGAGAAGAGATTGATATTGATGAAGAGATGCTCAAATATAACAAAGAACTTGAAGAAATAACCAGTGAAGTTGAAAATGCTCAGCACAAGGTCACAGAAACTTCAGAAAAAATCAGCACCGCCTCTGATGAAATGGAAAATTTCAATCAAAGCATAATGGATCTCAAGCTAAAGCTGACGGCCCTCAATGCCGGAATAGAAAACAATTATAATACATTAAAAAGACTTGAAGAATTTAAAGATGAAGGGATAAAACAGTTCAAACAGCTTTCCGGGGAAATTAATAAAAAGCATCAAAACAAAACAAATTCAGAACAGAAAATTCAAGAATATGAAAAAACTCTTCCCGTCATGTATAATGATATGACGCGCCTTGAACAGGAACTTGAAAGAAATGAGGCTGATTATCACGCTATTGACGACAGCCTTAAAGAAAATGATAATATCATTACAAAGATACAGGACGAACGTGAAAAGACCTTGCAGAAAATTCGCCTGCTTGAGATAGAACGATCCCAAAAGTATATTAAACGGGAAAATATTGCGAATCACCTGGAATCAGCCTATCGCATTTCGCTTTCCGACTTGAGATCAGAATTAAGAGATAAGGCGGAAAAGCAAGATATGTCAATAGATGAAATGGAAGTCGAACTTTCCAGACTTAAGGTGAAAATCGCTAATATAAGCGATGTAAATCTCGGTGCTATAAAGGAATATGAACAGCTAAAAGAACGTTTTAATTTCTTGTCTGAACAACGTGACGATCTTGTTAAAGCGATTGATGATCTCAATAAAGTTATAAAAAAGATTAACCGAATCACGCAGGAAAAATTTATAAAAACCTTTGATCTGGTTAATGCAAAGCTGAATGAGGTTTTCCCGCGTCTTTTTGATGGAGGCACGGCTCAACTTGTTTTAACTGAACCAGCCAAACCTCTTGAAACCGGCGTAGAATTCATGATTAATCCACCCGGAAAAAAACTGACCAGAATGAGCCTTCTCTCAGGAGGAGAAAAAGCTCTTTCCGCAATTGCCTTTATCTTCTCTATATTTCTAATTAAGCCTGCATGTTTCTGTATCATGGATGAAATAGACGCGCCTCTGGATGAGGCCAATGTTTTTCGCTTTAATAACTTGCTTAAAATTATAGGAGAGAAATCTCAAATTGTAATGATAACCCATAATAAAAAAAGTATGGAATTTGCTGATACTTTGTTTGGCATTACCATGGAAAAAAAAGGAATTTCAAAAATAGTTTCAGTGAACTTAAGTGCCTAAAGTTGTGGTACGCCTTCGACGCGCTGATTGATAACACTATAATAGGAGTCTGCCCCATTGTGTATTAATGACTTAAGAAACCCATATCAAATGGCAGGATTCCTTAACTTTAGACATTTTAGGCACTTTTTACTAGTGTCGTGTCATGCGTGAAATATCGTACCAGGCACTCGTCATTCCCGCGAAGGCGGGAATCCAGAAGCCCCGCAGGAGTCAGAAATACTGGATTCCCGCCGTCGCGGGAATGACGGCTCTATTTGCGACACTACA
>JAUWQK010000187.1 GCA_030611115.1 Deltaproteobacteria bacterium | reverse complement strand
AAACGACTTTTAGGGAATAACCCTGATAAGCAAGATGCCATTTTATATTTTTTATGGAAGACCGGCAGATGCAGTAATCAAAAAATTGGGGAATTGTTCAATATCACCTATTCATCGGTTAGCCGGAGAGTCAGTCATGTTAAAGTGCAATTAAAAACAAGTGACGATTGTAGGATCAAGAGGATTTATAAAAAACTAAATGAAATAATCAAGGTTTGACCCCAAATATGACCCCAAATACCACCAAATACCAAATACTTCTTGGTTTCTAATATGAAAACATCTTATTCTTACTCATCTGAGACCCATGGCTTTAAGGATAAAATAAAATTTCTTTCTATTAGTCCTTTGCAATCAGTTGATGTATATCCAGGAACAATCACAGAAGGCTTTTTACTATTTGAAAAAAAATATAAAAATGAATGTCCCCCAAAATTATTTTTTAAAAATATTAAAGAACATATTGCGGTAGATGTAATTCCTGATAAAAAGGTAAAAAAACAATGACATATAGGGATAGGGACGCCCATCACTGGACGGCAAACGGGGAAACCTTGAATTGTGGATTACACTTTTTTTTATTCACTATTCAAGATTTGATACCGATTTTCCTCAAAGTGCCACGGCTTTAGGCATCTGCTCAATCATTCTGTTCGGCACGGTTTGTTCACATCAGGGCGCTCTGAGTAACGACTCTTCAACGATTTGAGGGACTTGGATGGGGACAAAATAGGAAGAAGGGTATAAATAGTCCTCTCCGCTTTCATCAATAACTCGAATATCCTCTTCCGTAGCAGCATCTTCATCTGGAATCACACGATAAATTTTATGGAGTTCTAATGATGCCGGATAGTCTACATTATTGATACAAACTACAAATTCCCCTAAAAACTCAGTTGATTTTCTCATAACTTACTCCAAATATTTTTTACGTTTGATTTCTTTCTTACCAATGCCGTGAGCCTCATACCAGTGGAGTTCGGCCAACCTAATTTTTCCTGATGAAAGTCGGATACGGGCAATTCCTTTCATTTTCTTCCAGTTCCCAAGCCCATAAAATTTCCTCAAGCGATTAAGTTCACGAATTCCTGTACCTTTTGCAATCGTTTCAATTTCTGTAATTTCATCGATTATATCAAAATTCATTAAAAAATTCCATTGTTTCAAATGTACCAATTATTTATGCAAATAATTCAATAAGTGCCCGAACCCATCAGAGGCGTTCGGAGGCGTTCATTAGTTTATAAGTTGCTGTTAAAAGCTTTTAACGAGTAATTGCAGCGTATAACCAATTGCTCTCCGCGTTTAACCGCTAAACTTGTTAACAGGACTCAAGTGCATTGACCATTACTTGGACACCTCTCATTTTCCAAATTAATCATTTCTATACGGTCTCCCTTTTTAATTCCTTTAAACACCAGCTTTTCAAGTTTTTCAGTTTGGCTTTCGGGGTGGCTTTCGTTCAACCACTAAACTTGAGGAGGCAATTAGCGGGATGATGCCTTGAGACAATCTTCATACCCGACCAACGCGGGAAAATACTTAGTATATATACCTCTGTCTCTGGTAAGAATGGCGCTGCACTTTGTCGAAGCGAAACCTCCGATATAAAAATCCGACAAAAAATGCTCTTTGAGATTCAGCTTCCGACCGCATTGAGAACATTTTACTTTTGTTTTTCGTTTCAAATATCTCATTCATGCTTGTGCTGCGGCAATAGCGGAATCAACGCCAAGCGGTTCTATCGCAATTTTGTGTTCCTCTAAAAACTCGCCCAATAGCTTGGTATTTTCTTTAAATTGGGGCATAAGTTCCGCGAATACTACCGGGGGCGCAACCAGATTCTCTTTTCTTGCGAGAGCAGCATACAGCTTGTCCTGAAAGCTTCTGAATTCATCCTTCAAAATATCAAGCAGGATAGTCGTGTCTACACAGACTCTCAATTTACTTTTCCCCTGACTTCATCCATATATTCCATTGTTGTTGGTCCACCTTTGAACCTTCCTTGCCACTTCTTCCTAATCGTTTCGATTGGGTTAACAATAAGAACATATTTTTGCCCTTTTTTTGTGATATCGACTTCAGTTCCGGGAACGATACCCATTTCCTTTCTAACCTTTACAGGTATTGTGACTTGATATTTGGCAGTTACTTTAGACAATTCTGTCACCTCCCAAGGTATACTTTTTTAAGTTTGAAGTATACCCTATGCTTGATTCCCAGTCAATTTGTTTTTCTCCGTTCCTAACTGTTCAGGCTTCAGGGGTTATCGAAATCTGAACCGCCTTAATGCGAAGACTTTCGTACAGCGCTATTCCTGCCGCGGTAGAAAGATTGAGGCATCTTATTTCGTCTGATATGGGAATGTGGTAGGTGGCGTCTTTATACCTGGACAGGATTGATTGGGGAAGCCCTTTTGTTTCAGAACCGAAGATAAGAAAAAGCCTATGTGGAGAGGGCATTGACCAGAATGGCTTATTCCCGTTCTTTGTAAACAAAACAACTTCTTCTTTAAGAGGTTTCATCTTATTATTAAAGTCTGTAAAGTTGTCCCATACATAAAGTTTTACTCTGGGCCAGTAATCAAGACCGGCTCTTTTAACATGTTTGCTTTCAAGGGAGAATCCCAGTGGCTTGATAAGATGAAGAAATGCGTTTGCACCAAGGCAGGTGCGACCTATGTTGCCGGTGTTCCAGTGTACTTCAGGGGATACCAGGACTACATGGCGTTCAAAATTATTAGAAATAGATTTGCTCATAATTCGCAACCGTTCACGGTTCACGGTTCACAGTTCACGGTTGATCAAAACATAAAACTGTTAACTGTAAACCGACAACTGTGAACGCTTACTTAATATGTTTGCCGCAAAAAGGGCAGTATTTGAAATCTTTATTTAAGGTTTTTCCGCAGTTTTTGCACTTAATATCCTGTCCGCCTGACCAGGAATTATAGTTTTTTCCATAATTACTTACATTTTTTTCACATCTTTCGCACACAATAAAAGGTTCGCCTTTTTTGACCCTGAATAAAGGAATAAAAAACAGGTTAAAATATTGATCCACTCTTTTATAATATGCCTGGGCAAGCCCGCAAAAAGGACATACTCTGGGGTTATTATCTATGGTTATTGTTTTCGGTGATATGCCGGCTATCAAAAACATATGTTTATTTACGGTTTACAGTTCACGGTTTACGGTTTACAGCTACAGTTCTATCTAACAACTATTCTTCCTTTTGGTTCAGATAAAACTTCTCCTATAATAGCTGCGTTCATACCTTTATTTTTTAGTCTGATGAGAAGATCGTCTGCGCTTTTGCTGTCAACACAGATCAGCAGCCCTCCGGATGTCTGGGGATCGTATAGAATATCCAGAACAGTCTGTTTCACAGAAGGAAAAATATTGACCATGCACTCACGGAACTCCCTGTTCTTATAAGCTCCGGCAGGCACAAGCCCCATTGCCGCATAATTAACGGCTTCAGGAATTATCGGTATCTTTTCAGACCAGAGACCGATTCCAAAATCGGAATCGACAACCATTTCCGCAACATGACCTATCAGGCCAAAACCGGTAATATCGGTGCAGGC
>JAUWQK010000140.1 GCA_030611115.1 Deltaproteobacteria bacterium | reverse complement strand
TCCGCACAAGACGTGAATCCATCTATAATCTAAGCCCTGACCTACAATAAGACAACTTTCACCTCTTGGATCATCGGGATATGGTTCTATTTCTTGGCCACTTGAAATTGCCGCTACAATATCGTCTATTCTGATTCTTTCTTCACCACGTTCTATTTCTGGATATTCGATATAAGCTCAAGGAAATTTTGCAACACAGTGTAATATGCGCGCACAGGCTGTCAGTAGACGAATCTGAGGGCCTTTTTTGAAAACAGATAATAATACTATTATAATCACACACGGCGTGGTAACGGCGCAAGCTATTATTTTGCGGTGAAATTCCGAAAATAAAATAAACGAGGAGGGAATCCTTTATAACCGAGGTGGTTAAAAGGAACGAAGGAAAGTTCAAAAAAAACAGGTCAGGCTAATGACTACTGGTTATTCCATTTGTACGCAATACTTTCGTAATATATCTTCTTTGGTAATTTTTTCTGGCACACCGGTGGGCATGAGAACATTGCGGCCGCAAAGAATAAAGACTTCGTAGGCATCAAAGATAGCGTAGCGATCCTGATCAAAGATGATAAGCTTGTTTCCATTTTCTTCTTTAACCTTTTCACGGAATTTGCGAATTCCAGAATCACGACCATCTTTTTCCAATTTGTCTTGCTGATCCATCCAGCATTGATATGCTGTGATCAGAGCCATAATTAAAATAGTGAGATATGTATGAACACGGAAGCCTGCTTTGGTATTTAGTGAAGGTCTCTGAATAAACCATGCCTGTTTGGCTTCTCGAAAGAAAGAGTTTTCGATTTCGCTGCGGGCATCATAACCGTCATAGACTTTTAATGGTTTGTTTACAGGGCTGTTGGTTAGAATGATCATGGTTTTTGAGTTGGGATTGTTTTCCTTATAAGGATCATGCAGAACAACAACAGCATTAATGGTATTGGGCGCAAAATCCTTGCGGTTTTCATGACTGCCACTGCCAAGCGGTCCATAAAACCCGGCAGAGGTTAATTCCTCGATACCCACAACATCCCAATAGTCGGTTTCAACCGTTTTGTTTTTGCCGTAACCAACGTTACGATTTCGTGTTCTGGTTACGCGATATCCGGTATCGACCAATGAAAGCGCATCTTCATAGACATTCATGTTGGATTTGGCAGGAATATAAAAGGTTATTCCTGCGGAATTAAGCCACCACAATAAAGTGCCGTCCATAAAGCCTCGGTCGATGGCAATAGAGGTGATTTTTGCGTGGTCACCCACGTTGGTGATGGCCTGTTGTATGACTTCTTTGGCAAAATTCAAGTCATCGACCTCTATGGTGGCAAAACGCATGGATAGGGGAAGACGGCTGCATGAGTCCCAAACCACCCAGATTTTGAAACCAAAAACGATTTCATAGACCTTGCGGATACGGCGTTTCCGGCGACGAAGTTCCGGCGCTTTTTCTTTTTTGACCTTGCCGCATCCTGCGCATTGCTCTGTTGATTGTATTTCGGAGGCATCAAGCACGGCATGAACTTTTTTTGGGAAAAAGTTATTGGCTGCCAGAATAGCTATCACCCGATTAAAGAGTTTTTCCAGGGTAGATGCAGCAATAGTTGCTACGGAAGCAGCTATAAAGTCCGGGCATACAGGCCCTCTTATTTTGGTTGGTTGTTTGCCATTCTGTTTCTCGTTAGAATCAGGAGAAGATTTTTTATTACCTCGATTGCATGTGCCTTCTCTTACCTGTCTGCCGTTGAAGCCAACAAGTCGCATAAGAGACTGAGAATGAAGAATGACAGAGTCAATGTGCCAGAAAAATTTAAGACCAGCGACAATACGCATGATGTAAATGTAAATGACAGCCATAAACGGGACTTTGCTTTTCCTCTTTTTAGACTTGGGATCAAGTCCCATAAACAAATCTTTAAAGCCGAACTGGTCGAGAAAACAAAAGAACTCATCAAAAAGCCCTGCTTCGCCAAGGCCATAAACTTCAGGGATGTCTTTGCCGTCAGCAAGGTTTTTAGCCCGACTTTCGCGCTTTGCTTGAGCTAAATTTTTTCTTAAAATTATAATTTACAACAATATCAGTTAGTTGCAAAATTTTGGTAATTTCTATTAAAACATAACCTATTGATAATAAAGGAAATAAAATTTTAGACTCGAATGTAGTGTCTGTATAAAAAACTGTAAAATAAAAATATATCTTGACATGATCCATTTTCTATGCTTAGCTTCTCTGATAAAATCAGGAGGTATAGCGTTGTGGAAATTGATTATAAAAACCTAAATTCGTGGCATAGTTTTTGCTGTAGTCTGAAATTACACGAAAGATTCAAAAATTGCCTCCACCTGTTCGGTGAAGGCCAAAATCGATTATTTCCTATAATTTCAAGCGCTTCCAAAAATCGTGCCACGAATTTAGAAAAAATTTACCAATAAAGAAAAATTTAGTCTAAACAAAACTTGAAGGATGTCTGTAGTGACTGTAGCCATAACCCATTGAATATAGGCATGTTTTTTTCAAAGCGCGAAAGTCGGGCTATACTGTATGGGGTGACCCGATATTTCATGATTTAGCGTAAGTATTTTAAAAAATGAGATAATCTGGGCATCAAATCATAATTATCGGGTCACGGCGATATATCCTGCAAACTGAAAAAGATATCGTCTGGAGAAAAAACCTTTAAGCCCCTCCCTTTTAAACTGATTTTAGTTAATTAAACCTCGGGCTCCGCCCGAGCGACCCTAAAAGGTTTGACCGTTCCGGCGAGAATATTGAACGGCAGAGTAAAGCGTTTTTTTGAACATCGAACATCGAACGTTGAACATCGAATGATGAAATCGCTCCGCTCAGCCAGTTTATAAATTGGCAGAATACCTTATTCAAAATTCGACGTTGGACGTTCGATGTTCGATGTTCATAGTCATAGCTACGTCCTGAATATTGGATTGTAATCTGCAGCAATTGCGATGCTTTAGACCCCTTCGAGGGGGTCTTCATCAAACCACGTCCTGTGGGCGTGGTAGGTGATTGAAATATAGCTTATATTGTGGTTTCGGACAATATGATTCGACTTTTTTATTGAAAATTCATCCAACTGTGTTATTTTTGTTTAAAATCATTTTTCAATGCTCACCAAGAAAAAAATACTTAATTTGGTCACAAAGGAAAACATCGCTGAAAGTGTTGCATAAAACAGGGAGGTTCCCTTATGGAGCAGGTTCAATATATCTCAGATGAAAACAAAAATGTAACAGGGGTCATTGTGCCTATTGATCTCTGGAAGGAAATTCAATCAGAAAAAGAAACCGCATACCTTTTCAAGAGTGAAACGATGAAACACATACCTTCAAAAACTCAAGCAGGATCGGATCATCTA
The DNA here is from genome assembly GCA_030611115.1 of Deltaproteobacteria bacterium. Next base: position 1,280 of record JAUWQK010000140.1, on the reverse strand, counting down.
TTTTCTTGAACCAGCCTCCAAGTTCCATGTACTGGAGAAGATCACCCCTGGAGAGTTTTATTAATACATCCCTTATGGTTTCCATTGGCACATCTTTTCCTTCACGATTGGCAAGCTCTTTTTGAATTCTATCAAGATCAAGCCGGTCCCCTTCTTCGAGAGCAGAAAGATAGAGTACCCACTTGGTGATGCCGTATTGATTGATCCGTTCTATCCACTTTGTTACCTGGTCATTCAGTTCAGCCCAGATAAAACCGGAAGAAAGATCTACTGCCAGAATCTCGTTTAGCGACTCTTCACTGACAATCGGTTTGCCCTGTTCTGCTGCCTGCTGAATTACTGCTGTGATGTAAAATGGATTGCCACCACAACGTTCCGCCAGCACGGGCAGCATCTTTTCCTCTATATGAGATTTATGATAGCGGGAAGCATTGAACGCTAACTGCGCTCCCCAGTAATTGGTCATCGGCTCTATCGGATGGCTGCGGAACCGCCCAAAAAGCGATCCTCGCCCAAGTATCTCTTTTGCCAGGATGCTCATGGCAGAACCGGTAACAAAATGGGGACATGTGGGAGATTCGACTGCTTCCTGCATAAAGCCGACTATGCTGAAGTTGTATTGGGGAAGACGGGTATTCTGAAATTCATCCAAAAACATGACAATTGTGCTCTCGTCACGATCAGAAACCCGCCTGGGTAGTGTTACACTACTATCTTCAGGTATCGTGACATCCTTTTTTTGAAGAAATCCCATAAAACTGAGAGCGCCTGCGAGACCTTCAGGTACTTCAAGACGGGCTTTGATCAACTCAGGAAGGCCATCCCTGCTTACAGTGTCAGGAGACAGGATAGAAGTATCTCTCAATCGAAATGCTGCATGCCAGCGCAGAAAGTTTTCCACATACCCAATGGCAAATTCCCACCGGTCAAGCGGCTCGTTTTTAAAACTGTAATAGACCGGCACAACCGCCTTTGGATCCCGATGATCCTGCTCGAAAAAGAGATGGTTTACCACCCGCTTGAATATTTCGGTCTTTCCCATGCGCCTCTGGCCCAAAAGGACTGTCGACATAGTCCGACGTCCTATTGCATCAAGAGCAGCATTGTAGAGATAATCTATATGCTCTTGTCTGTCCGTGTACACCTCGTGAGGAACAAGCGGCCGGATGGCCCACCTGGAATCTATCCTTTTGTCAGAAAGATTGTTTTCTTTTGTTTTCATTTTATCTCCAAAACAAATATTAAGCGCTTACCGGAAATCCGTAACTTCCTGTTTCATA
>JAUWQK010000032.1 GCA_030611115.1 Deltaproteobacteria bacterium | reverse complement strand
TGGTAGGGCCAGTAACCGGAGGGGAGCTGTGTTTCTTGAAGCCAATTCAGGGCTTTTTCCAGAACAGCATGATCCACCTGGTCTCCCCACCGTGACAATCCCCATAGTACTACACCGGTTGACCAGGGTTCGCTGCCGATTGGATGGCCTTTCCATGGAGCGAATCCACCGTCATCGTTCTGATCTTCAGCCAGATGGGCTATGGTCCGTGCAACAAGCTCATCTTCTTGATCTTGGGGCATTGCCAGCAGATAAAAGCCCGCTTTATATGACAACCGCACAGGGCCGCTGAAATCCCGCTGCCACTCATTGATCAACCAGTTAATGTCCTCTTTTTTGATTACTGTCGGCGCCAAGGCTGAAATAAGTGCGGTGGTTCGTATCCGTGCTTGATCGCGCGGATGTACTCCCCATCCTCCACCATGCTTTCGTTCATTAATCAGCCACCGCATGGCTGATTGTACAGCAGGGTTATCTTGCCCTCGGACCAAACTGATGCATCCAACAGCCCAGGCCGTCTCTTCAGGATCTGACCAGCCGCTATCTGGACGCTGAGATTGGACAAGTTGATCAGTTGCCCGCTGAAACAGGCCCCCTGATTTTTTATTGCCAGCAAATATGAGTGCAGTGGCAGTTCGAGCAACTCGCACCGGCTCAAGTGACCTAGTGATAGCATCATCAAGGAAGTTTATGAGTTTAGCAACTGCCGCGGTGATGAATCTTTCATGCATGATTAGTTTGATTGTGGGAGGGTTCTAACTCTCGACCAATATCATAGAGTTGCCTCAATCTGGTATCACGAACATCATACGGGATGGCCTTTTTACAAGTTTTGCAAGTATAAAATATAGCTTCATCCGGGCCAAACCTGAGATAGTCAACTTCGCTTAAAAAACGATGTTTATCGCAAAGAGCACACAGGAATTTATATTTTTCACCTTTCTGAGATCTGGAATCAGCATAATCATGCAAGAGAATATCCAAGCCCACATCAACCGGCAACATACTCCATTTTTCCGTTAAACCCTGTCGGAGCCGTTTTACAAGGTCGATACGTATTCCGCCACGAAGTTCTTCTCCAAATTCACCCATAAGGATTAATTTTTTCTTTTCAGGCTGGAGGTTATAAAGTTCCCGCAAAAAGCGAATCATTCCCATCAGATAAGGGTGATTTTTTTCACGGATTAATTTTTCGCAGAATTTTGCGGAACTATAATACGAAAAAAATTGTTTCTTATTATCTTTGTGATCGATAAGCGATCCGAGGTGCATAAGCAATACATCGCAATCAGTATATTGAGATGCAACATCTTCCCATCGAGGGGAATCAACACTGCATTTTTTTTCACAATCATTGTCGTCTGCCGGACATGCCTGATTATACAAATCATTCCCTACCCATTTCGTGTCACCTGTATATCCGAAACAAAATTTCTTGCCATTACTTCCAGAAGTGACTGCTTTTGTAACATTTATAAGAAAGCCAAAGCTGTCAGACCTTTCAGAATAGTCATCATGGTAGGCGCGAGTCGGCCAAATTTCAATTTCGCTGTTAACATTATGTTTTTCGTCGTTGGGTAACACAGGATGCCAACGCATCATTTTAGTATTTTTTTTAGTATTTTTTGCATCATCAAAAGCAAAACAATAATTGAATCTTTCACTATCAGTATCAGTCCCCAACTTGTTAAAGAAACCAGGCTCAATTTCTTTGCGAATATCAATGACAAGCGGATTAATGAACCGACGCAATTTCGGATTCTTGATGATGTGCTCCAATCTTTGGTAACTTCCCAACGTGAGGACAACATTAAGCCTATGAGTTATACCTTTTTTCACTTTCAAGTCATTAAGCAATTGCACCATGGATTCAAAGTCCCAAAGGTGATCCGCGTGTGCATGACTGATGAGTACTATATCTACATCCATGAGGCTGAACCCCATGCGAAAGAGATTTCGGACATAATCGAAACCAGGATCAATCGCTATGCCAAGGTTCACTTCACCTTCGCTATTTGTCCTATAAATAAAATACCCTCCGCCAACAGACCGGCCTTGTGCCGGTGTAAGGGAATTCCAGCGCTGCAATCCGACAAAATGTAAGGCTTCTTTGGTGGGCCCATGCAAGGAATGTCGTTCTAAATGTTTGGTAAGATGATCTTCAGTCTCCTGCATGATGGACTCGTAATCATAGCAGAGTAAATCAAATCTATTTCTCTCTTCATATGGTAGTTGTTCTTGATCTCGTGGCATTTTTTTTTGACATTCAAGAAGACCGTCAAAATTTTCAGCTATAGGAGAATCAAAATCATCCGGAGTACTTGAATTTGGGTCAATCTTAATTTTCAGACAATTATAACAATTCTTCACAGAAACAGGGTTGTCTCCACACCAGATAAGTCGCTCATTGCATCTCTTAAGCGAATGAATTTGCTGGTTCTCACCGAAAAGCTCATGATATTCATCTAAAGCTGCAAGCAATCGGAAGTGGTCTCTTTTCAACATCTTGACAGAGTCTTCAACTGACTTTCTAAAAGTCTTTTCAATTATCTCTTTTATAGAATTATCGATTTTCTTTGAAAGCAAATTTTGGCTTATTTTTTCGTAAAAAGATGATAGTCCGCCGACAAAATCAGGGAGATCATCTGATCGGAGATTTTCTAGTTCAATGGTTATCCCTTCATTAGGTTTGGGACGATTTTCACGAATTACTGGCAATTTTTCCAAATTTGAAAGTAACAAGTATAAGTTGATTGTAACTTCGAGAAGCTGGGCGCAGGCATCTTCAGGATTAAACAAGGAAAGAAGGTTCAATTCAGATAATTTTTCTTTCAGTTTTGGCAGCTCATCCATGGCTTCCATCCCGAGTTTAAGGATTTGCGCCCATCTGGAATAGAATATTCGTTCATCTTCTCTATTGTCTTTAACCCATTTCCAATATTCAGGAAATATTTTTATTAGCCCCTCAAGATAACTAAAGCCTTGTTTGATTTCTTCCCAAATAACGTCACTATCACTAATTTTATCAGGCTGTTCTAATTTGTTTTTAAGGTTGCGTATATAGGTAATTAACCGTTCGGCATTTTGATAAAACCATGTAACAGTATGCTCCACCAGTTGAGTCTCAACAGCCTTTGGAGGGTTATATTTATGCTGCGAAGGCAATGAAACCTTTTTCGGTTTCCAATCGCTTTTAAAAATATCTTTATACGCTTTATTGAGGGGGGCTTCCGCTTCTTCCAACAGTTCTAATTGAAGTAAAGCTTCTATTCGGTGAAGATATATACGATGTTGAAGATGTTTTGCAGCGCGAGCAAAAAAATTCTTCCTGTTATCTTCATGGATTTTTGTTAGAAACTGATCTGTGCCATTCAACGTCTCCCTAATTGGAGCTGCAGATTGATTGCCGCACGCTGCATGGTTGCTGGCACAATATTGACCAGAAATTCTAAAACAGTTTCAACGTAACGTTTAGTCTTTTTCTTAAAAAGAATTTCCTCAATTTTATTAGGATTCTCTTCAGGTTTCTGCCACCAGAAGTCCTTAATTACTTGGTTAAATTCAAGAATGGCTTTCTGGCTGCGCCCCACATGCTGGTAAGCCGTCCCCATATTCCACCAAATCCAGCGGTCGTAAAGTCCCCTTTCTGGTTCAAGGGAATATAGCTCATTAAGCAATATTCTGGCCCTTTCCGCATAACCAAAACTTGCTTCACCATGGGCCACAGCGGAAAGTTCCATGAGATAGTTAAATTTCGTCAGGATGAAAACTCTTTTTTTGTGGTGGGGATGCTCGTCAGATGGTATTGGCATCCTGCTCTCTAAAAAAAGAGTCAAGTCCTCGTACCTGCCAAGCAAATTACTGTTGTTATACTTTTGTAGTTCAGCTCGACCCCTTTTCGCCCAAAATAGGTTTGACCAATGTCTGAGGAGAGAATTTTGATTGTCTGTAAAATAGAAAGGTAACTTTATTGACGGAAAGAGTTGGGAGATAATATCTTGAGGTATGATTTTGAGTGGTACATCGATTTTATTAATAGGAAAATCAAGTTCATGAAGCCCTAATTTCTCTATAGACTTTTTACCCTGCGCATCTCGAAAATTAGTAAGACATTCTTGTGCATCATCACTTGGCTTTAAAATTTGGTCTACATATTCATACGATTCCCGATCAATACATAAATCGATAACTTGGTTGATTTTCTCCAAATCATAGATCAACTTAGATATATCGCTATTTTCGTTATCAGGCATACGGAACCATTTAACAAAGTGGAGTTAAAATTTCTAGGCCTTAAAAGTACTTACCATGTTCCTATCGACAATTATGACATGAAGAGCACTGCTTGCAAACCACACCCTTGCCTGTAGCTTCTATGATGTCAATGGGGAACCGCATCTTGGTCTTTTTCACGATGATGGGCTTTTCATATTTCTTAATCTTCTTAACGTCTTTCATGTTTGGACCTCCTTGATGATACCGTTTTCCAATGCAAATTGAACAACTTCCATCAAATCTTCTTTAGCCTTATCAGGGCTCAAATCAAAGCCCCCGCCAAATTTATCTATTAATTCTTGAAAGGTTATCCCCACTTCAATTGATTCCAATACCCAATGGGACGTGTGGTTGAGTTGGAATTGATCACCGGTAGATATGTTAAAGGCATAATAATGATCCAGTTCCGCGATGGCCTGGATAGTGATTCCTTCCTCTAAAACAAATTGAGTACCCGGTTTTATTTCCAGCATTGTGGATCCTCTGCCATGTAGTCGCCGGTAGTAAAATATGCCATGGCGCGGCAACCGCGGCATTGGGTCAGCAAACTGCAATTATTGCATTTGCCGGAAAGCTTTTTCGGGTTCCTGAGCCGCCAGAGGACTTCGGAACCATACCATATCTTAAAAAAACCGTCTGTCAGAACATTGCCGATCGGGATTGGCAGCCGGCGACAGGGGTAAACGGTGCCGTCCGGCATAATGGTCAGAGCGTTGTTGCCTGCCGAACATAGGGCGCCAACAGTATGGTCTTCCGGAGCGATCAAGGCAAACAACGGACGATACATAAGAACTCGAACAGGCGGATTATCCATTGCCAGAGAGTATACAAGCTGATACAGATCCCGCAACTCATCAGCGGAAAGTACCTGATCTGAAAGCTCCTCCCCTGCTCCCTCTGGAATTAAGCGTTCAAATGCAAGGGTTGCAACACCCTCTCTACCGGCCAACTCAATCAGGTCAGGAACTTCCTGGTAGTTCAATCGACTGATGGTGCTCATCACAGATACATCGATTCCGGCATCTCGCAAACAACGTATCGCATTCAGAGTAGCCTCAAAGCTTCCTGTACCGCGCACGTCGTCGTTCGTCTTTGCCGTTGCTCCTTCCAGGGAAACCTGGACTCTTCGTAATTTGGGATGCCGGGCCAAGGCCAGCGCTTCATCCCTGGTTATTAAAGAGCCGTTGGTTAAAATATCGTAGTAGGCCAAGGCATCAGAGCGGTCGATGCGGTCCATAAGAGCATGCAGGTCATCTTTGCGTAAAAATGGCTCACCGCCGGTCAAAGACAAGGTTCCCTTTGTTTCCCATTTATTAACGGCCCCCTCCATTAAATCCACAATAGTGAGCAAATCATTCAGACCGAGTTCAGATGTTGGACTTCCGTCCTGATAACAATGCCGGCAGGCACGGTTGCATCGTTCAGTCAGGTGCCATTGGAAATAAAATTCTTCGTCTACGGCTAATTCCTGCATAACTTTCTGATATCATTCAATTTATAAATCTCATTTTATGTTAATATTAGTTTCTATCTAAATATCAAATTTAAAATCTCTTGACAAGTACCATATTCAGGCCACGGTGTCTGCCCTTGACATCGTTGCCTAAAATCCGAAGAATTTTTGGCGACATATTTCTATCACGTGAGTGATTAACTCAGTGGCGAGAGTGGTGAAATTCCCTCCGAATTGATTTCTTTTAAGAAAAAGCTTTCTGCAGAACTGCCTGCATGAGCATTTCGCTGTCTTTTTTGGACTGGTTGAGTCTGGTTTCGAGTTCGTCGCAAAGGTGCATTAGTTGATTGAGTTTAGCTACGATGCGTTTTTGTTCGGCAAGAGATGGAAGAGGAAAAGGTGCTTTTAAAAATTGCGTATCATTAATTGCTGGGTATGCCATGCCGATCATTTTTGATTCAACATAATCAATCATGATTTTACTTCGCAAAAAATAGTATAAGTATTTATTATAAATATCTTTATATGGATTCAAAATAGCGAAAGCTGTGCTAACGATTGGTTCTGGCTCAAATTCTTTATCTACAATAGCAACATTTAGCAAATAAGGTCTTACCGTAGAATAAATGACTGTTTCTTTTTGGACAATCTTTCTCGCCCTTGATGGTGCTTCTGAAGGTTCAAGGGTTTTAACCTGATTACTGATTGTTCCCTTTTCTTTGTCAATTGCAGTTACATCAATATAAGTAAATCTCTTGTCTGGTTTTTTTTGCCCCATATTGTAAGCAATATTTTTCATTCTCACCCACTCCCAACCTTGTGGCAATTCATAGGGAATTTCATTTTTAGTGATGGGCAGGAGGGATTTTTGTTTTTTGATTTTTCCTTCAGCGATGAGTTTTTCTTTTTCGGCTTTGATGCGCTTCAGAAGTTCACTGGCGGGTTCGTCGTTGAGGTCTTGTGGTGCCAGTTTTCCCTGTACGGCCAATTGCAAAATCAGACCCCGCATTTTGGGGACAGCGTTTGGCGCATCCATGAGCAAATCGAAATTTTCGAATAAAGTATCCAGCTTCATAGTTTCTCTTGCCTCACGCAAAGTCGCTAAGACGCCAAGTTTTAGACCCTATATCCTGTTTTATGTCTCCAACAATTTTATAAAGTCTTCTTTGCTGGGTAACTCGACTAAATATTTTGATACAAACAATTGATTATCCAGTCCTGCCGTGGCGTATTCAACTTTCGTTTCTTCTTTATCAGTACAAAGGATTATGCCAACCGGTGGGTTATCCCCGGCCTCCATAATATTTTCTTTAAAATAATTCAGATAAAAATTCATCTGTCCCACATCAGCATAGGAAAAGGCACGAACCTTCAAATCGATCAGGATATGGCATTTAATGATGCGGTGATAAAAAACAAGATCAACCCTATCATGTTCATTTCCTATGGTTATTCTTTTCTGACGAGCTTCAAAACAAAATCCATGACCAAGCTCAATCAAAAAATCCTGTATCTTGTTTAACAATGATGTTTCCAGATCATTTTCAGAATAGACCGACAACTCTTTAAACCCTGTAAACTCCAGAACATACGGATCTTTGATGGTATCTTCTATACTGACAACAGCTTGATTGTTCTGAACAGATTTCAGCAGAGCTTCCTTATCTTTTGAAAGACCGGTTCTTTCTAACAGCAAGGACTCTATCTGTCTTTTTAACTGCCGGGAACTCCAATTGCCTTTGATGGCCTGCTGTTCATAAAATATACGCTTTAAGGGTTCCTTTATCTTGATTAATTCGGTGAAGTGTCGAAATGAGAAATGTTGTATTAATATTTGGGGGTCATGAGATAAATCAGATTTTTGGACAGAATTGTCAGCCAGCGGCTGACCTTTTTGGTTCCCTAATTGTTCAGCCCGCAGTTGAATATTTTGAACTTTCAATTGGTCAGCCACTGGCTGACCAATTTGAGGATAGGTTAGATAAAACAGCCTGAAAAGCTTCAGGTTGGTAAAAGAGAGGCCTTTGAGCTTTTTCTTTTCAAGCTCTTCAGCGATGGTTTTTAGAAGCCGCTGCCCATATTTTGCTTTATCATCACCATTTTGTTCGAATTCAACTATATAAAAACCTATTGACCAGTTTCTAATAACGAGAAACTGATTGATCGAGGAAATCGCCTTTTTTTGTAGGCCTTGATTTGTTTGCTCAATTAAAGCGATTAATTGCTTAAATCTCATTATCAATATCTCTCATAGTCTCTCTTGCCTTACGCAAAGCCGCTAAGGCGCCAAGGTCTTAAAATTCTATTCTTTGCGTCTGCGTCTTGGCGTGAGCCTATTGTTTTAGCGCATTCATGAATTCTTTCTTTAGCAAGTCACGGGTCTTCGCAATCTCCGTCAGCAACTTCTTATAATCCGCCAAGAGTTCTTTGGGATTGCCGATATTATTTTCTGCCTGATGGGGATTTTTAATATCTAGATTATAATTGCGCTTTTTAATCTCTTCGATTGATACCCGCCATGCATATTGATTTTCGACGCGGTTTTCCCACCATGCTTTTTCGAGATCAAATTCTTTAATGCGGATCGGTTTGGTCTTGTTATATGTTTTATAGCCTTCAGGCAGGGGATGCTCAAAATACCAAATTTCTTTGGTCGGCTCTCCTTTGTTGAAAAAAAGAAGATTGGTGTTAATGCCAGTGTAAGGCGCGAAGGCGCCATTTGGCAGGCGTACAATTGTGTGGAGGTTACATTTTTCCAGCAACTCTTCTTTTATTCGAGTTTTAACGCCTTCACCGAAAAGAAAGCCATCGGGGAGAACAATACCTGCCCTGCCTCCGTCTTTCAGAAGGGACATGACAAGAACTAAAAAGAGATCGGCAGTTTCCCTTGTTCTGAAATTGGCTGGAAAGTTTGACTCTATTCCATCTTCTTCCATCCCACCGAAGGGCGGATTGGTTATGACCACATCAACGCGTGATTTGTTTGTAATGCTCCTGATCGGTCGTGAAAGGGAGTTGTCATGTCGGATCTGAGGAATATCTATATTGTGAAGGATCAGATTGGTCATTGACAACATATACGGAAGCGATTTTTTCTCAATACCCACAATGGAATCCTGAAAAATTAATCGGTCTTCGATATTTTTAACATCCTGTTTGCGGATACTTTCAAGGGCACATACAAGAAAGCCGCCGGTACCGCACGCGGGGTCTAAAACCTTTTCACCAAGTCTTGGGTTTGTCATATCGGTCATGAATTGCGTGACGGCGCGCGGAGTATAGAATTCGCCAGCATTGCCGGCACTCTGAAGATCCCGCAGGATTTGTTCATAGATATCATTAAAGATGTGCCGGTCTTCCGACTTGTTGAAATCTATCTGATTCATCTTGTTAATGACCTGCCTGAGAAGCGTTCCCGACTTCATATAATTGTAGGAATCTGCAAAGACTTCTTTTACTATTACGCCCCGTCCATTGCTGAATTCATTAATGGAGAGTTCCTTCAGGGATTTAAACATATCATTATTGATGAAATCAAGGAGTTCATCGCCTGTTATTCCTTCTTCATTTGCGGCCCAGTTCCGCCAGCGCAGTAGATCCGGTATGGGCGATTTATAATTATCAGCTATCATTTCGAGCTCGTATTCTTTGTCATCAAATATCTTCAGAAAAATCATCCATACCAGTTGCGAAATTCGCTGGGCATCTCCATCGACACCGGCATCCTTTCGCATAATATTCTGGATGGATTTAACCACGTTGCTTATGCTCATATTGCTATTCCTCTACGCCGCCACTTCATATATTTGGTTTTCGAGTTCTTTTATCGCTTCAAGATATTGTTCCCTACCGCCAAAGCTTTTGAT